>NZ_NEWJ01000129.1:0-2909 GCF_002135045.1 Halorubrum sp. SD683 | reverse complement strand
GTTCACAACCCTCCGACGGATGGGAAGGTTAAAGGGTCTCATCGCGGTACGAGAAGGTGAGGCCGGGTGGCTTAGCTGGACATAGCGCCGCACTCATAGGGTTCGGAGATTCGGTGCGGTGACGCCTTGGAAGCGTCCGCGTCCTTCCCGTGGCTCCGCCGAGCCTCGGACCTGGGACATGCGGAGATCGTGGGTTCGGAGCCCACCCCGGCCATTTCTACGACCGACCGGTCGGCGAGCGCCGGCCCCGCCGATCCGTCCGCCGTCGCCGCCGGATCGAGTGCTACACCGGAACCGCCTCGCCGGCGACGAGCGCGACCGCGACGACGACGCCGCCCAGTCCCAACAGTCCGTAGTTCGCGAAGGGATTCGCCGCGGTGAACAGGTCGAGCGAATACTCGGTGTCTCGCACGGGCGCGTACGGTCGGATGCCCGCCGGTGTGAGCGCGTCCGCGAGGATGTGCGAGACGATCGTCACGGCGCCGAACAGGAACGCGGCGGCGCCGAACAGCAGCGCCTCGGCGAGTCCGCGCTGAAGCCCGGCCGCCAGCCCGACGCCCCCGAGGACGACTCCGACGAGCAGCGCGAACCAGACGGTGTGCGTGATCCCCCGATGCCTGACGACGGGAACTCGCATGTCGAGGTCGGGGACCATCGCCGTCGAGGCGACGCCGGCGGCGCCGACGAGGCCGGCCTCTATCGAGAGGAGGGCGGTGACGAGAAACCCGAACGGGGCGTAGACGACGAGCGAGGCCCCGACGTGTCCCTTCCGGTACATGTTGACGACTGCGTTCCGGGTCCGTAAGTCCGTTACGTCGAGACGCGACCCCCCACGGCGCGTCTCCGGACGCGTCCGCGGAGCTCGCGGTCCCGTCGCGTTGTCGGGGCGAAACGCCTACGGCCTCCCGCCGTGACGCTCCGGTATGACACTGACCGCCCGCGACCTGATGGAGCCGGACGTGAAGACGGTCTCGCCGGACGACGACGTCGCCGACGCGTTCAAGCGGTTCGCTCGGTACGAGTTCAGCGGGTTCCCGGTCGTCGACGAGGACGAGCGGGTGGTCGGGATCGTCACCGAGTCCGACCTCGTCGACCTGTTCGAGCCGGAGGACGAGACGCTGTGGATCCCCGTCGGACTCCCTCCGTTCGTGGACACCCTCTCGTATCAGGTGAAGCGCCCGTGGGCCGACCTCGATCTGGGCGTCGACATGCTCCGCAACGCGGACCGACCCGTCTCCGAGGTGATGAGCGCGGACGTGGCGACCGTGACGCCGGACGTGAGCGTCGACGACGTGCTGGACCTGCTCGTCGGCGACGACCCCGACATCAACCGCGTGCCCGTCGTCGACGACGACGGCCGTATCATCGGGATCATCGCGCGTCAGGACGTGATCCGCGCGTTCCGCGACCGCCGACTGGAGTAGATCCGGTCGGACCGTCGCGAGGGGTCCCGCGGACGCTCGGCTGTGGATGTCGGCGACCGCGTCAGCTCCGAAGCGCCTCGACGGGCCGCTCGTTGGCCGCCTTCCACGCGGGGTACGCGCCGCTGACGAGCCCCACGCCGACGCCGAAGCCGAGCGCCAAGAGGAGGTAGTAGGCGTTCGTACGGTCGAGCACGAGCGCCGTGTCGACGGCGGGCGTCGCGAGGACCAGGCCCGCGACGAGCAGGACGGTGAGCAGGGTGCCGGCCGCGGCGCCGGCCGCGCCGATCAGCCCGGCCTCCGCGAGCAGGACGCGCAACACGTCGCGGCGGGCGACGCCGACCGCGCGCATCACCCCGATCTCCTGCCGGCGCTCGACGGTACTCATCAGCATCACGTTGAGGATCGAGACCCCGGCGACGACGAGGGAGATCGCGCCGAGCCCGAGCAGGAACGTCGAGAGGAGGCCGAAGAACTCGTTGATCTCGTCGACGAGGGCGGCCAGCTCGAACAGCTCCACCCGGTCCTCGCGGGCGTTCACCGCCTCGCGGATGGCGTCCGCGGCCGCCCGCGCCTCGGCGCCGGTGTCGGAGACGACGAGCGCCTGCGCGTAGCCGTCGGCCGAGAACGCCGACTCGGGGAGGTACACCGCGTCGTCGGGCGCGACCGGGCTGAACGTCTGGCTCTCGACCAACACCGCGATGACGCGGACCTGCGAGCCGGCGATCTCGACGGTGTCGCCCGCGCCGGCGCCGAGGTCCTCGGCGATCCCCGCGCCGAGGATCGCGCCCTGTCGGTGCCGCTCGGGGAGTCGCCCCTCGGCTGCCTCGTACGCCAGCGCGGGCTCTTCGACCCCGTACACCGTCGCGAACGTCTGGTCGCCCTGCCGCGCGACCGTGGCGCTGTCGGAGTACAGCGGGATCACTGCGGGCTCGCCGACCGCCCGGCGGATCGAGGCGATGTCCGCGTCGGACAGCGACTCCACGCCGGCGTCGGTGTTCGGCGACACGACGACCTGCGTGCCGATATCGCCGATGGCGTCGTCCGCGCCCAGCGCCAGCACGTTCCCGAAGATGCCGAGCGCCGCGACCGCGAGGACCCCGATACAGACCCCGAGGACCGCCAGCACGGTCCGGACCCGGTTTCGTCGGAGGTTCCGCGACGCCATCGACACCGCGGGGCGCCAGCCGCGGAGCCAGCCGGCGGCGCCCCCCGGTGCGCGGTCGTCGGCGCTCATCCGCGGTCACCGCTCATCCGCGGTCACCGCCCATCTGCGGTCCCGGAGCGGTCCGGCCGGCGTCGCGGCCGCCGCGCCGGTCCGCGTCGGCGTGCGGATCGGACTCGCCGGGCAAGCCGCCGGTCAGCACGCCGTCGGTGAGGTCGACGACGCGGTCGGCGTACTCCTCGACGAGCGGATCGTGCGTGACGGCGATGACGGCGACCCCCTCGGCCTTGACGCGCTCGAACTCGGCGAGGATCGCCTCGCCG
>NZ_NEWJ01000128.1:0-2981 GCF_002135045.1 Halorubrum sp. SD683 | reverse complement strand
ACGCCTCGCCGTCGACGAGCGACCCGGTCGAGGCGGCTGCCTCCGTCTCGGCGGCGACCGCTTCCGCGTCGGCCTCGGCGTCTCCGTCGTCGGCGTCGGTCGCCGCGGGGTCGCCCTCGTCCGCGGCGGCCGCCGACTCGCTCCCGGCGGCCGGCTCCGTAGCCGTCGCGTCAGCGGCCGGTTCCGACTCCCGCTCGACGGTCACTTCTGTCTCGCCGGACTCCCGCTCGCTCGAACCGCTCCCGAAGCCGAGCTTCTCTTTGAGCTTCTGAAGTAGGGCCATTGCCCGCGGCTACACGTGCGAGATATTTAAAAACCGTCGCCGGGATCCGGTCGTCCCGTCTCGCGTGTTTATAAGTGGGATCGGGCCGTTCCGGCGGTATGGACGTTCTCAACCCCGTGATGTGGTCGGTCCACGTCGGCTTTGCCGTCCTCTGGGTCGGCAGCGTGCTGTTCGTCACCCTCGCGATTCTCCCCGCCGCGCTCCGGGGCGACATCGGCACGACCGCGCTCGGTTCGGTCGTCGGTCGGCTGCGCTGGATCACGCGGATCGGCGCCCTCGCGTTCGTCCTCACCGGCGGTCACATGGCGGGGACGCTGTACACCTTCGAGGGGCTGACGGGAACGCCCCGCGGCCACCTCGTGTTGACGATGCTCGGCCTGTGGTTCGTCGGCACCGGCCTCGTCGAGGTCGCCGGCTCGAAGCTGGCCGACGGGCTCGACGTCGACAAGCTCCGCGAGCCCGCCCGCGACGCCAAGCCGTTCCTCTACGGCGCGTCCGCCGTCTCCGTCGGGCTCATCGTCACGGCGGGGCTGCTCGCCAGCCCGGGACTGTTCTGAGGAGCGCGAGCGGCGGCAGTCGCTGACGGATGTCCGCGCCGCACCGGCCGGGCTACGCCTCGAAGAGCCGCTCGGCGTCGTCCGCCTGTCGGCGGTAGATCCCGCGCCCCTTCAGCCGCGGCACCTCGTGGCGGTGGAGCCGCTCCGCCGCCGTGTCGTACACGAGCGGGAAGACGTTCGTCCGCCCCCTCGCGACCGTGAATCCGGACATCGCCCCGAGGAGCGACGCGTCGGGGTCCGGCGTCGCGAACGTCACGTAGCCGATCGGGGTGGCCGACTCGCCGCCGTCGGCGCGTTCGGGTCGGGCGTCGATCCGGTCGACGAGCACGTCGCGGAACGCCGACGCGGTGTCGACGAGCGTCTCCGCGTCCGTCTCGTCCGCCTCGACGAGCGCCGCGAACACCGCCACGTCGCCGAGCGTGTCGTCCGTCTCGCGAGTCTCCCACAGGTGGTCGAGTCCGTCTACGTCCGCGTCGACCGCCTCGAAGCCGTGTCGGCGGCGGTTCGCGGCGACCGCCTCCCGGTAGGTTGGGATGTCCATAGGTCGTCCACGATCCGCATGGTAAAAAATGACACAGGTAGCTCCGGACCGGAAGGCGTCCGCGAGACCCGGCGTCTTCCGCGTCGGGTATATACCACTCTATATCCATCTTAGAAACCCTTAATCGGGCGTGACGGGACGCGCAGGTGTGAGCGAAGACGACGTCGCCACGTTCGGGTTCGTCTGTGTACAGAACGCCGGTCGTAGCCAGATGTCGGCCGTGTTCGCCGAACGCGAGCGCCGCGAGCGCGACCTCGGCGACCGCGTGGAGGTCGTCACCGGCGGGACCCACCCCGCGGACGAGGTCCACCCCGAGGTCGTGGCGGCGATGGCGGAGGTGGACATCGACCTCTCCGACCGCGTCCCCCGCGAGGTCTCGACCGCGGAGCTCGACGCGTGCGACGTGGTCGCGACGATGGGCTGTTCGACGCTGACGCTCCCGGACGGCGTCGAGGGGCGCGACTGGGCGCTCGACGACCCGCACGGGCAGGATATCGATCGTGTCCGGGATATCCGCGACGAGGTCGAGGGGCGCGTGCGCGACCTCTTCGATGAGTTCTTTGGCGAGGAGTAGGCGGCTCCGGCCGCGTATCCGTGCGACTCGGGGGTTTCTCTCGCCGCAGGATAGTCCCGGGCGGATTCGAACCGCGAGGACTCGCTTCGCTCGTCCTCTGGGCTCGAATCAATTCGGACACCTGCGGCTCGCGGAGTTGCTCGCCGCAGGATAGTCCCGGGCGGATTCGAACCGCCGTCAATGGCTGACTTCGGGCATCCGACGGGCGTTCTTGATGGAACACCCGACAGCCGCGCGTGAGCCGCAGACGCGGACGGATTCCCTCCAAAGGCCATTATGATTGGCCACTACACCACGGGACTTCGTATTCGGCTAACCGACGGGCACTCAAGTACGTTACTCTCCGCGACGAGACTGGGACGGCCCCGGCTACGCCCCCTCCTCGATCCGGTCGAACCGCTCCTCGAAGTTCTCGCGACAGGAGCCGCAACAGAAGTGGTACAGCGTCCCGTCGATCCGGGCCGACTCCCCCTCGGCGGTGACGGTGTTGCCGCACTCGACGCACTCGACCGCGAGGTCCGCGTCGCCGACCGCGGGCGACCACTCGTGGGCGTCGAGCAGCCGCACCGACAGGTCGCGCACGGCCGCCAGTCCGACCGCGTCGTCGACGAGGTCACGAGCGGTCCCCTCCTCGACGCGCGCGACGACCGTCACCTCGCCGTCTGCGGTGAGGAACGCGTGCTCGACGCGCTCGTGGCTCGCGACCGCCGCGTGAACGCGCTCGGCGTCCGCGGGCGCGACAGCGAGCGTCGCGAGGACCCGCAGCCCGTCGGAGAGCGCGTCACCGTCGATCCGAAGCGTGAACCCCTCGATGACGCCCACCTCGCGTAGCCGGTCGACCCGGTCCGACACCGCGGGCGCGGAGAGGTCAACGCGCTCGGCGATATCGCTGTACGGGCGCCGCGCGTCGGCCAGCAGCAACCGGATGATCTCCCGGTCCGTCTCGTCGAGCGTTCGCATGGGCGAGCGTTCGCCCGGCGCGGGCAAAAGGCGTCCGGGAGGGGCGGGCGGTCGCGGGACCCGGTC
>NZ_NEWJ01000127.1:0-3193 GCF_002135045.1 Halorubrum sp. SD683 | reverse complement strand
GGGTCGCTCTCGGGGTCGTCGAACGACGCGAGCCGGGCGATCAGCTCCTCGGGGCGGTCGCGAACCTGCTCGTAGAAGTTCACCCGCCGCGGGTTCGCGTCGTTGACCGTCGCGCGGGCGGGCTCTACGTCGAAGAAGACGGCCCCGCCGCCGACGAACGGCCCGTGGTACCGGCCCAACTGGGCCGGGAAGCGGGCGTACAGCTGGTCGAGCAGCTGCCGCTTCCCGCCGGCCCACTTCAGGATCGGCTCGGCCATCGCTGTCGGGTGTCGCCCGCGCCCGGGGATAAACGTCTCGGGCCGCGTCCGCGGCAGTCGCTCTCGGGCCGCCACGCGCGCTCGACCGTCCCGCCGGAACCGCCGACAGAGCGGTCAGCCGTCGGAGCGATCGGTCGGCGGAGCGGTCAGTCGTCGGAGGGCTCGCCGTCCGGCATCGGGAGGTCGTCGACGTGAGCCGCGGCCTCCTCGAAGTTCGGGCCGGGTTCGATGGTCCCGGCCTCGCGGTCCCACTCGATGTAGCCGGCCGCCTCCAGCGCCGGGAGGTGCGTCTCGCGGAGTTCGGCGGCGATCTCTTCGGCCCGCCCGCGCACGCGGAGGTCCGCGACGGTCTCGACGGCCTCGTCTGCGAGACCGGCGACCACGCGCCTGCGCTCCGGCGCCGCGACGACGACCGTCGGATCGGTGGTGGGTGTGTCGAGTGTCATCGTGTCTGTCCGTATCTACGGAAGTCGGTGGAGCGGAATAAAAGCACCGCCGACCCGTCGCACCACCGGAATCGCCGCCGGGGAGACGAGCCGCCCGCCGCCGAGACCGCGACCGCCGTCCGTCTCTGTCGAGGCCCCGGCGATCGGAGTCGTCGACGCGGACGACGGGACTCCTCACAGAAATATGAGAAGTGTACCAACGAGTAGCATGGTACGACTTACACCGCATTAACGACCGTTTCAGTTGATTTACGGATATGTGACATGGTACCGTTTCTCAAAACCTATTTGGAAAGTGAAAGTTTTTAGTCGCCCGAGCGTGTACGGTGAGATATGTATCAAGGCTACATCACGCCGGCCGAGGAACACCGACCGATCGGCTCGGGCTCGCCGCCGGGCAGCCGCTCGCCGCTGGGGACGCTCGCGTTCCTCGCGCTCGTCGTCGCACCGTTCGTCGCGTTTTCCTACCCCGTCGCGACCGTCGCGGTCCTGACCGGCACCGTCGCGCTCGCCGTCCTCTCGCGGTCCGTCCTGCGGACCCTGCGCCGGCGCAGCGGTCGGGTCCAGACGTTCACGCTCCCCGGGCTGGGGACCGTCGAGTACCGCATCACGACGAACTGACGCCGCCGCTCGGCGCGCCGTCGAACCGCTTCACAAACCGACCACTTCTCCGGTGACAGCGCCTCGGACCGGCCGACGCCGTCTCCGCCCTCTCAGATCCGATACGCGACGCGCTCGCCGATGTCGAGCCCGTTCGCGATTGCGGCGTGGAGCCGTCCCTCGCCCGCGACCCAGTCGCCGAGCAGGTACAGCCCCGCGTCGCGAGCCGAGTCGACGGGGCCGCCGTCAACGCCCGCCTCGGGGAGCGCATAGCGCCACCCCTGGTGGTCCGTCCACGCGGGGTCGGCCAGCCGGTCGTCGCCGATGATGTCGGCGGCGTGGTCGGCGAGCGCGGCGACGTTCCCCGCGGGGTCGTCTTCGTAGTGCTCGGTCGACCACGCGCCGTTCGCCTGGACGACGAGCAGCGTCTCGCCGTCCGGGACGTGCCCGGCCTTACACTCCTCGCGCGAGATCCACCCGACCGCGTGCTCCTTGTCGGTGTTCACGAGCGCGTAGTAGGGCACGTCGAGCTCGAACGGGTAGCGCAACACCGCGGTCCAGACGCTGCCGTACTCGACCCCGCCGACAGCGTCGACCAGCGTCTCGCGGAGCGGGTCGTCCCACTCAGCCGTCCGGAGCAGCTCCGCGGTCTGGGGGGCCGGCGGGTTCATGAGGAGGCGGTCGAACGGCCCGTGCGTCTCGCCGTCCGCGTCGTCGAGTTCCCACGCGTCCTCGGCGCTCGTCCGTCGAACCGTCTCGACCCGGGTGCGCCGGTGGACCGTGGCGTCCGTGCGGCCGAACAGCCGCTTCGCGATCTGTGTAAGCCCCTGCCGGTAGCTCCACTTGTGCTCGTCGGCGTCGCGGCCCGGGGACACCGCCCCGTCGACGTCGAAGGTGTACACCGGCTCCGTCACCTCGACGAGCCCCTCGTCGTCGAGCGTCTCGGTGATCAGCTCGACGACGCGGTCGTCGTCGCTCTTCAGGTAGTTCGCCCCGTAGTCGTACGTGAGGTCGTCGTGGCGGCGGGTCGCCGCGCGCCCACAGAGGCCGCCCGACTTCTCCAGCACGGTCACGTCCGCCTCCGGCACGGTCCGGTCGATGACGAACGCCGCCGCGGCCGCCCCCGCGCCCGCGCCGACGATGCCTACGTCTGTCACACCGATCGTTAGGGCCGGGCCCACTTAACCGGTCGCGTGCGGCGCCTCCGATGGCGCGAGACGGGCTCAGCCGTCGTCCGGTCCGACGACCATGACCGGGACGTCGGCGCCGCGCCGGACGCGGGCCGGGACCGGGTCGGGACGGAGGAGCCGGTCGAGCCCGGTCCGGCGCGCGGAGCCGACAACCACGAGGTCGGCGTCGTGCGCGGCGGCGAAGTCGACCGCCTCCCGGTGGGTGGTCCCGTAGCGGAACCACTTCTCGACGTCGACGCCGACCGCGGCGCCCGCGTCCTCGGCGGCCTCGACGAGCTCCTCGCCGGTCCGCTCGCGGCGCTCGACGACCACGTCCCACGCCTCTGCCGTGTCGACGACGTACAGCGCGTCGACGACCGCTCCGTGCGTCGCCGCGAGGTCGACGGCCGTCGACACCGCCGCCCGTCCGGCCGGATCGTCGGTCGCGACGACCAGCACGCGCTCGAAGCGTCCCGTCGCTGCGGCGTCGGCGTCCGGAGACACGGCCGCGGTCTCGCCCGTCGCGTCGGTGGCGTCAATATCGGTGGACATGAATTGCGAAAAAGGTCGGATAGCTACCGACCTGTTGTTCGGATTTCGATAAGATCTGGCCGTTCTTAATATTTTTCGACAGGATAAACGATTATCATAATTTATTTGTCGGGGGGCCGCGGACCGACCCCAACGACGCGTTTTAGTCGGCGAGCGCGGTGGGTGGAAA
>NZ_NEWJ01000126.1:0-3611 GCF_002135045.1 Halorubrum sp. SD683 | reverse complement strand
AACCGTGGTTGGCGAAGTTCCGCGGCCTGTCCAAGCAGGGCTTGGAGCAGGCCGCTCGGACCTACGGCTTCCTCCGGTCACTGAACCTTACTGGGGCACCGATCCACAGTCTCGTGGACTGTATCGCTGTCAATGTATTCCGCTAGTTCCGCCAGTCTACCGAAGAGCGTGGGTGTAAATCGAGTGGAAGATGCCGCGGTCGAAAACGTTGTACCCCTTCCCTGCCTCTTCGAGCGCCGCCATGATATCCTCGTACTCGTCGGGCTCTACGGTGAAACACAGGTGGTGGACGGCGCCCGTGTTGACGCGCTGGCCGCGCGCGGACGCCCGCTCGTCGCTCACGAACACCGTGAGGATCCGCCCGTCGCCGGTGTCGAAGAAGAGGTGCGTCTGCGAGGGGTCGTCGAGGTTCGGCTGTCGCAACACGAGCGGCATCCCGAGCAGGTCGCGGTAGAACGCGAGCGTGTCCTCCTCGTTGCTGCCCCAGACCGTGACGTGGTCGGTACCGCTGGTGTGGAACGGTGCGTCCGGGAGCTTCGACGTGACCGGAGCCGCGCTCTCGTCGCTCATACCGATCGGAAGGCGACCGAGTCGTATAAACCCGAAAGGGACGGGACCGTGACCGGCTGACACCGGTGTTATCGGTCAGAACTGCGTCCGATGCCGTCAGCCGCCGTACTCCGCGCGAAACCGATCGACGAGCCACCGAGTGGCGCGTTTTCGGTCTCCGTCGGGCACGTAGACGAACGGGATTGGGGTGTCGAAGGCGCGCTCGCCGTACAGCCCCCAGTCGCCGGCCGACCGCGTCGTCCCGCCGTACGCGATCGGAATGTCGGCCAGCTCGGAGGGCTCGTACTCGGGGACGTACGAGCGTTCGATCCACACGTCGTGAGGCGGGACGTCCAGTTCCGCCGCGAGTTCGTGTTCGAGGCGCTCGTCGCCCGAGACGAGCCACTCGCCGAACGCCTCGCGGTCGACCTCGATCCGGTCGGCGTAGGCGATCCGATGTTTCCAGCAGGTCGTCGGGAACTGCCGCGTCCGATACCGGTCGTACAGCGTCGCGAACGTGGTGTCCGGGCGGTCGCGCGCGAGCCGGCGCAGTCGCTCCGCGACGGTGTTGTCGTCGATCTCGCCGTCGAGGATCCCGTCTATCGTCACCGGCGGATCGCCGGTCAGCTCGGCCGCTCGCTCGGTGAGATCGCGGAGCAGCGCGTTCGCGTACACCGACTTGTGGTGCTGGGTCACCCACATGTACAGCGCGATCCGGCCCTCCAAGTAGTTCCCGAGCGTCGAGAGCGCCTTCTCGGGGAGCGCGAGCCCCTCGTCGGGGTGCGCCGTGTAGGCGTCGACCATGCGATCGGTGTCGAAGTTCAACACGTTCGCGCCCGTCATCCAGTTGTCTCGGGAGATGTAGTCGAGGCGGTCGACGTCGACCGGCGAGTGAAGCAGCTGGGCTCCGAGGCCGTGCTGCCACGGTCCGCCCCGCTCGTACACCAGACTGTACCCCAAGACGTACGCGCACACCTCCTCCGGGTCGACCGACAGGGATCGGAGCGCGTCGCCGAAGCGGTCGAGTATCAGGAGACAGCTCATGAGTTCGTGCGGACTCGCCCCGAGAAGTGGCGTGTCATCGAGCCCCGCCTCGCGAAGCGACGCGACGAAGCCCCGCTCCGCGAGCCGGTCTCGGAGTGCCGTCGCGTCGAGATGCCGCTCGCAGACGTGCGAGAACGGCGGATGGCCGACATCGTGGAGCAGACACGCACACTCCAGCGTCGACTGAATCTCGTCGAGCGTGTCCGAGGACGTGTTCCGGGTGAAATACGGCTCCTCACGGAGGTTTTCGAAGACGCGGCGGCCGAGGTGGTAGACGCCGAGGCTGTGTTCGAACCGCGTGTGGTTGGCGGCCGGATAGACGAGGTGGGTCGCCGAGAGCTGCTTGACGTACCGCAGCCGCTGAAACGCCGACGTGTCGATCACGCGATCGACGACCGCGTCGTCGAGTTCGATGTACCCGTGAACGGGGTCTTTGATCTGTGTCGTCATGTGTACAGCGACGCCGTCATCGCCTCCAGACCGCCGGTGCGACGCCGAGCGTCCGGACGGCGAACGGGTAGGCGAAAGCGATAGCGAGCACGAGCACCAACGACGCGACGACACCGAGCCCGCCGGTGATCCGGTCGGCGACCGCCAGCGCAGCGAACATGGCGACGAACATCACCGCCCAGTGGGGGGCCAGCTGTCGCACCTTCTCTCCTGTCGAACTCATGCCCGCCGTAGCGGTGCCGTCCGGTAGTGGCTGTCGGTCGAAACGCAGCATCGAAGCGAAACGAACGCCCCGACTCGGCCGGCTGTCAGTACCGCGACGGGATGAACGCCAGCCCAGCGAGCATGATGGAGGACAGCACCGAGAGGACGAGCACGCGCGAGAGGCCGCTGTTGTACTGGTTGAACTGGTCTATCTCGGAGACCTGCGCCTCGTACGCCTCGATGTCCGACGACATCCGAAGCGTCGAGGCGTCGGGGAAGTGCGCAACGTAGTCCGTGCCGCCGATCGTTACCACCGAGTGCTGGGAGAACTCCACGGTCTCCGTCTCGATCGTCTCCCACACGAGTACGGCACCGTCAGCGGTCACACCGTCGACCGTAACCGTCTGTCCGTCGTACTCGAGGGTCTCGCCCACCTCGTACGAGCGCTGCTCGGGCGCCGGGAAGTACTCGTCGACGGGCACCAGCGTCCGTTCGCCGGAGTCGTCCGTCACGGCGACGTACTCGCCGTCGTCGAGCGTGACCGTCTCGTTCTCGGCCGCGTCGTCGGCGCCGAGGATCGCCTGCCGGTCGAGCACCTCGACGAGCGTGAACTCGGTCGCGTTCTCCCCCGTGACCTCGACGCGCCACTCGCGGTCACCGACCGTAACCGTCGAACCGTTCGCCCACGTCTCGGAGGTCTCCGCGGTGAACTCCCGCTCGAGCGTTCCGGTGATGACGGTCGTCGCCGCACCACCGTGCCCGCCTCCGCCCTCTTCCGTCTCGGAGATGTCGGCCACAACGTACGACTCACCACCGACTTCGACCGAGTCACCCTGCGAGGCGTCGACCTCCGGATTCTCGAGCGCGATCTCTGGACTATCGGCCGTCGCGGTCAGCGCGCCCGCCACCCCCGCGACGGCGAGGAACAGCGCGACAAACACGGCCACAGCGCGTCGTTGCATAGTTGACGCATGGGTCACCCGGTGTTTAACGGTTACTAAGCGGGTCAGTTCACGGGACCGACCTCGCGGCGTACCGAGACCGAATCAAGAAGCCAAGGGCCGGATTTGAACCGGCGTTGGGCGGCTCTGCAGGCCGCTGCGTCTGACCAGACTCTGCCACCTTGGCGCTGTCCGAACGTACCGCTGTGGAGCGTTTAAGCCTAGCGGTCGCGCGTCAACGCCCTCGCTGCTCGCTATACATCAAAAAAGCCCACGGACATACGTCCGTGGGCTGGGTGGGAGTATTCTCCCGGATGAGTGGGCAGGCGGCGACCCGTGGTTCCCAGAGGATCGCTCACTCCAGTACTTCACGGTACGCTGGTGGGCTTAACTTCCGTGTTCGGAATGGGTACGGGTGTGTCC
>NZ_NEWJ01000125.1:1235-3623 GCF_002135045.1 Halorubrum sp. SD683 | reverse complement strand
GGAGATCCAGGGCGGCGGGCTGACGACCCACCGGGTCGTCGAGGAGGCCGAGCGGGGCTATATCACTCGGGGAGACAACAACCCGTTCACCGATCAGGACGGCGGCGAGCCGGTCGTTCAGGACGCGGACGTGGTAGCGAAGGCGCTCCAGATCGGCGGCAGCGTCGTCGTGATCCCGCACCTCGGGACCGTCGCTATGGGGTTCCAGTCCGCGTTACAGTCCGTCCAGACGTGGCTCGCGGTGACGTTCGGCGTCCGTTCGTTCCAGGGAACGCAGGGGCTCGCGTACATCATCTTTGGGCTGTCGCTCGTCGCCTACGCGGTCGACTGGTATCTCAACGCCGGCTCGCGCGACCGCGACTCGCGCGACCGGTCGCGCGACGACGGCACCTCCGTGCTGGCGATCCTCGGCGCGCTGGCGCTGGTGCTGATGGCCACCGCGACGGCGGCGATGGTCCTCCCGGCCGGCACGCAGGAGTACGGCGTCGTGAGCGCCGAGTTCGAGTCCGAGAACCCAACCGTCATCGAGCGCGGCACGAGCCAAGAGATCGAGTACGTCGTCCCCAACGCGGGGCTCGTCCCCGTGTACGCGTACGTCACGCCGGCGAGCCCGGGCGTCGACGTCGAGCCGGAGCGGCTCTCGGTCGCCAGTCGCGGCGAGGCCTCGACGACGGTGACGCTGTCCGCGCCCGACGAGACGGGATACTATCGGCTGTTCGTCGTCGAACACCGCTACCTCGCCGTGCTGCCGCCCGGCATCGTCGACGAGCTGTACGGCGTCCACCCCTGGGCGCCGCTCGTCGTAATAAACGGGCTGCTCGGCGGCGGTATCGTCGGCGTCGGCCTCCTGCTCTTACGCGGCGAGCCCGCGCGGATCCGGTCTCGCGACTCCCGCGAGCGCCCCCCGCTCTACAAGCGACTCCTCCGCGAGCTCTACAGGTAACACATGTCTTCAGAACCAAACGAACGTCGACTCAGACTCCGCGCCGTGCTGAACGCACAGTCCGCCGCGATCCTCGCGGTCTGCCTCCTCCTCGCCGCGGCCGGCGCGGGGCTCGTGTACACGACGCACGTCGACCCCGGCACGGAGACGGAGCGCCGGACGGTCTCCTCGCTGACCGTCGAAAGCGAGTACCGCCACAGCGCGACCGTGACGGAGCCGAACACCGTCTTCGAGACCGGCGCGGTGCTGGACGGCCGCGACACGTACTTCACGCGGATCGCGCCCGAGCTCGACGTGAACGTGACGACGAGCTACGCGGCGTCGACCGCGGAGAACGTCACCGTCCAGCTCGACTCCGCGCTCGTCATCCGCAACGTCGGCGATGAGGGGACCGTCTACTGGCGCGAGACGGAACCGATCGCGTCGGAGACGGCCGCCAACGTCGCGCCCGGCGAGACGGTGGACGCCTCCTTCGAACTCAACAGCACCGCGATCGACGGGCGCGTGGCGTCGATCGAAGAGCAGCTCGGCGCCTCGCCGGGGGAGACGGAGACGTTCGTCACGACCGAGGTGGCCGTCGACGGGTCGATCGGCGGGGTTCCGACCGCGTCGACGCAGACGCTCGACATGACGGTCACGCACGGGGGCGACACCTACTCCGTCTCCGAGCCCGGCGTCCGGTCCGACACAACCGAGCGGACCGAGTCGGTGAGCGTCGAGCGGGAGTACGGCGTGCTCCGGTCGCTCGGGGGTCCCCTCCTCCTGCTCGCGGGGCTCGTCGGCGCCGGCGGCACCGCGTACGCGACGCGGGAGTTCGACCTCGCGCTCACGCCCGCGGAGCGCGCGTACCTCTCGTACCGCGACGACCGCTCCGAGTTCGCGGAGTGGATCACGACGTTCCGCCTCCCCGCGTCGGTCCACGAGCGTCCGACCGCCGAGGCGGGGTCGCTCCGCGACCTCGTCGACTTCGCGATCGACAACGACACCGGCGTCGTGGAGGACCCCGAGACCGGCGCGTTCCACGCCGTCGCCGGGGAGTTCGTCTATACCTATCGCCCGCCCGAGCCGACGGTCGAGGACGGTGACACTGCCGACGAGGACACGGTCGGCGGTGAGGGAGCGATCGGCGATGAGGAGACGGTCGACGACGCGGGAGCGGTCGGCGCCGCCGACTCGATGACGGCCATGACCGAGGGAGCGGACTCGACCGCGGCCGGCGCGGCGCCCGCCGAGGACGGCGACTCGCCGGGCGACGCGGCCGACTCGGAAGACCCGGCCGACGACTGAGCCTGACGTCCCCCGAACACCCCCGCCCCACCGCGATCCCCCCCCCCCGACCCCCCGCCGTCGCGCTCCCCGCCCCCCCCGCCCCCCGCGCTCCCCGTCGGGCCCGGTTCCCCTCCCGGCTCCCCCCTCGCCTGCGAGTCGACCGAAAGTCACCAGTC
>NZ_NEWJ01000125.1:0-1225 GCF_002135045.1 Halorubrum sp. SD683 | reverse complement strand
CCCCGGCGCGACCGCGATCCCCCCGCCTCGATCACCCGTCGTCGCGTTCCGCTCCCCGCTCTGCGCCGTCGCGCCACGAGTGGTCCGGTTCCCACCCGAGCAGGCGCTTCGCCTTCGAGCAGTCGAAAATCGACTCGTCGCCGTCGAGGTCGCACTCCGCGGGGAGTTCGCCGCGGACCGCCTCGATCGTCGCCGCGGTGTCGCGACCGAGGAAGTTCTCCGCGGCGACGATCAGCACCGCCTCGTGGCCGTCGACCGCTGTTTCGGGGTCGATCGCGGCCTCGACCGCCGCGACCACGTCGCGCACGTCGACGTACGACCAGCAGTTCCCGCTCGGGGCCGCGGTCGCGGGGTCGAACGTCTCGCGCGCCTCGCGGCGCCGCTCGTCGCCCGGGAACGTGACCCACGAGAGGCGCAGCGAGACGGCGGAGACGCCGTGTCGGCGGGCCGCCGCGGCGGCCACCTCCTCGCCGACGACCTTCGAGAGGCCGTACGGGTCCTCGGGCTGGGTCGGCGTCTCCTCGTCGATCGGGAGCCGGTCGGGCAGCCAGTCGTCCGCCGCGAAGACCGTGCCGTAGCAGCTCTCGCTCGACGCCCAGACGATCCGCGCGCCCGCGGCCCCGGCGGCGTCGAAGACGTTGTACGCGCTCTCGACGTTGTTCGCGAACACGCGCGACCCGGCGTGGTCCTCGGGGTGCGGGATCGCGGCGAGGTGGACGACCGCGTCGGGCGCGGCCGCGTCGACCACCTGTCGCGTCTCGCCGTAGTCGGTGAGGTCCGCCGCCACGTAGTCGACGCCGTCCCGGCGCTCCTCAGTCGGTGGCGCTTCGCGGTCGACGGCGACGACCTCGCGGCCCGCGTCGGCGAGCGCGTCGACCGTCCACGCGCCGACGCCGCCCGCGCCCCCGGTGACGAGTACGCTGTCCATGTCTCGGCGAGCGCGCTCGGGCGAAAAAAGTCGGCGGTTCGGGGTGTGCGGTGCTCCGTTCGCACGTCGGGTCTCCTACGCCGACGCCTCGTAGCCGGCGTCCTCGATGGCGGCCACGACCGCGTCCACGTCCACGTCGCCCTCGACGGTCGCGGTGCCCGCCTCGTGGTCCGCGCTCGCGGACTCGACGCCCGGCAGCTCGCCGAGCGCGTCGGTCACGTTGTCCTCGCAGCCGGTACACGACATCCCGTCGACGTCTATCCTCCCCATTGGCGCCCCGTCGCGTCCCCCTCTCTC
>NZ_NEWJ01000124.1:0-3774 GCF_002135045.1 Halorubrum sp. SD683 | reverse complement strand
CAAGGCTTGGAACAGGCCGCTCATACATTCGGGATCATTAGATCGCTGAATCTCACAGGCGCATCCGTCGATATCACCATCGACTGCCTTGTTATGGGGGCTTTCCGTAGTTCTACATAAGAGCGAGCGAGCTTTACACCGACGCCCGCTCGCTTTACCTCCACCCATGAGCGAACACACGACCTCCGCGACGACCCGGCCCTCCTCACGGAAACGCTACAAACGCATCGCGTACGGTCTGCTCGGCGCCGGTATCCTCGCCCTGTGGATCGGTATCGCGGTCGACCGCTTCGTCCTCGGCGTGGCCCTGTATTGGGCCGGCGGCCTCGGCATGGGGCTCGTCCAGCGGTTCAGCCCCGTCGAACTGTACGACGAGCGCGACGGCACCATCAGCCGCAAGGCCAGCCAGACAACGATGAACGGCTTCGCATACGTCTTCGTCCTCGGGACGCCCGGCGGACTCGCATTACAGGAGAGCGGCCTCGTCACGCTCCCGGGCGAGTTCTACGGCGCGACCTGGATCCTCTTCGGGGTCTTCGTCGTGTTCGGCGCGTCCCATCTCTACTACAAGCGGCGCACATGAGAAACGACATCCCTGACAAACGCACCGAGACCGACGAGAGCCAGGCCGACCTCGCCGCCGCCGTCGGGGTCACCCGCCAGACGATCAACGCGATCGAACGCGAGCGCTACGACCCGTCGCTGGAGCTGGCGTTCGCGCTCGCGGATCACTTCGACTGCCGGATCGAGGACGTCTTCGAGCCGGACGACTGATCACTTCGGCGTCGCCACGACGCCGAGGTGGTCCTCGTGGAACCGGTCGAGCCGCCGCGTCTCGACGATCTCGTACGCCTCCCGGAGCCGGTCGAGCGCCCCCTCGAACACCGCCTCCGGCGCCGCAGTCACGTCCTCGCTGCGCGCCTTGATCGCGAGCAGCAGCCGCCCGTCGTCGGCGAGGAACCGAGCGTTGCGGGCGGCCACCTCGGCCTGCCCGCGCGTGGCCACGTCCTGAACGACGGCGTCGACATCGCGCTCGACGACGTGCGCGTACGTCTCCGGCTTCCGCGCGTCCTTGAGCAGCGGGAACAGTCGGTCGCGCGGCGCGGCGGCGTCGAGCAGGTCCCGCGCCGGGCGCGGCGCGAACTCGACCGCGTAGGTGGGGCCCGCGAAGTCGGCGACGTGGCTCACCGTGGTGCCGCTCGCGGCGCCGAGATAGAGGACGGTCTCGCCGCCAGTCAGACCGGTCTCCAGCCCGAGTTCGAGCATCCCCCCGAGCTTCGACCGTTCTGGGTCCCACGCGCGCCAGCCGTCGGCGGTCGGCTCGCCGTACACCGGCTCGCCGCGGGTCGCCAACCGCTCCTCGCCGGCTATCTCACGCCGTTCGACGCCGTCGGGGAGGGTCGGCTCACTCATCGCCGGCCTCCGCGGCATCCGGCTCGTCGGTGTCCGCCCGCGCTCGGATCGTCGCCATCCGCTCGCGGAGGTCGGCGTGGAGCTGCGACCGCCGCTCTCCGGCGTAGTGGTCGGCGCGCGCCGCGAGCGTCAGCTTCCCGGCGAGTGCCCGCGCGGCCGAGCCGCGGTCAGCGGGTCGGGTGCCGCGGACGTACTCGTGCGTGTAGATGATCCCGTGCTTCGGGGACGGCGCCCGCCCCGAGAGGTGCGCGAACAGCGCGTCCTCGGCGCCGAGGACCTGGACCGTGCCGGACGGCTTCTTCGCGAGCGACTCTAACCCGCCGGCGAGCGCGATCAGCCGCGCGGCCAGCTCCGGGCCGGCCATCTCGGAGAGGTTTGGGGCGACGGCGGGCGCAGTCCGACCGATCGTCTCCGCGAGCTCGGCCCGCTCGTCGTCGAGTTCGGCGGCGCGCGCCGCGAGCGAGACGGCCCGCCGCTCGACTTCGCTCTCGGGTTCGCGCGCCGCGACCGCTCGCGCTCCCTCGATCCCCGGCTCGACCTCGTCGAAGAGGCTCCCCGCCCACTCGACGGCGCGCTCGGCGAGCTCGTTCGCGGTGCGCTCGGCGTCGTCCATGGCCCGGACCGCGTGAATCAGCTGCGCGTCGTCGGCGCGCTCCCGCTCGCGGACCGCCTCGCGGGTCGCGCGCGTCGCCGCGGCCTTGAGCCGGTCGTAGTACTCGTCGGTCGAGTCGGCGGCCCCGGACTCGACGGCGCGTACGGGCCAGTCGGCGGGCGACGCGGCCGTTCCCTCGCGCACCCGCGCCGCGGCTCTCGCCGCGGCGTCGCTCTCGGTATCGGTATCTTCGGTCGCGCCCGACGGTAGCGCTTCGAACCAGCCCTCCGCGCCGTCGGACGCCGCGCTCGCGTCCGGTCCGGCGTCGGTGTCGCTCATTGCCGGCGGCTACTCGCCCCGACGGTATAGACGTTCCCGATGCGACCCGCAGGTTACGCCGCCGCGTCGACCTCGGCGCCATCGCCGAGATCGTCGGCGTCGCCTCCGTCGTCACCGTCGTCGGCGAACAGCCCGCCCGCGCCGGACTTCAGTTCCGCGAGCGTCGCGCCCGCCAGCCCGCCGAGCGCGCCGCCGGTGCTGGCCGCGTTCCGGCTCCACAGTCCGCCGACCGCGGCGCCCACCGCGGCGCCGACGGCCGCGTACTTCGCCCTGCTCAACGCCGTTCGGATTCGTGATCCCATACCTCTCCTTTCTTGTCGGCTCATAAAAGTGTGTCTGGGAAAGCCACGGATTGGTCCCACTGATACGGTTCTGCGCGGTCGACGGGGTCCGGTACGGTCAACGAAGTGCGATTCGGCGCTTCGCGGTCGGGGCGCGGCGAGAAGTCGCTTCGGTGGTTCGGCCGGAAAGGGGCCGTGCCCCTGCTGGTCACTGAAGCCGCTTCGTCGTCTCCACGAGGGGGTGGCGCGCGTAGTCGACGATCTCGATGTCGTCGACGACGCGGAGGCCCTCCTTCTCGGCGGTCTTCGCCATCCCCAGGTCGACCGGCGTTCGCGGCACGATCACGTACGCGTCCATCGACTCGATGCCCGCTTCACGGGCGGCCATGGCCCGGTGATGCCCGTCGGCGAGGTAGAGCGTCCCGTCGTTGTCGATGACGACGAGCGGCTCCGCGAGCCCGTGTTCGAGCTCGTACTGCCGGCCCTCCAGCTCGTCGGCGTACACGCGGGCCTGCGTCGGCGTCAGGTCCGCGATCGCCACCTCGCGGCGCTCCTCGTCGAGGTCGACGCCGTGGATCTGCGAGAGGGTGCGCATCAGCTTCCCGACCTTGCCGGGCGTCGCGCGCTCGATCTGCGAGCGGACCACGTCCGTGTTCGAGATGATCCCGACGAGGTTGTCCGCGTCGTCGACGACCGGGAGCCGCTGGATCCCCGAGCGCAAGATCACGCGGGCGGCGTCGGTCACCTTCATATCGGGGTGCGCGACGATCAGGTCCTCCGTCATCACCGTGAAAACGGGTGCGTCGTCCTCGGCGAGCAGCAGGTCCCCCGCCGCGACGAACCCCTCGACGGTGCGGCCCTGCGTGACGGGGAACCCGTTGTGCCCGTCGCTGTCGGCCATGCGGCGCGCGACGGTTGCCACCGTCTCGTCCGGGCTGACCGTCTCCACCTCCCGGGTCATGTACTCGCCGACCGTCGGTTTCCCGCTCATCGTCCGCCGTACACGCTCGCGGAATAAAAGAGGGCGGGGGTGACGGCGTCCCGAGCGGCTATCACTCTTCGCCCGACCGGCCCTCGCCGTTCGGCCGTCCTTCCCCGCCCGATCGTGTCTCTCCACGCCCGGCACTACCAGCCCGCCCGTCACTCGCC
>NZ_NEWJ01000123.1:0-3868 GCF_002135045.1 Halorubrum sp. SD683 | reverse complement strand
GTATCGGTCGGTTGATCCCCCGCACGGCGGCGAGGCCGCCGCCCGGACGCCGGAGGATCCTCCCGTGCGCGACCCGGGCCGCTACGCGCTGACCGATCACTTCCGCGAGCGGCTCGAACAGCCCGGTCGGTACGTCTCGACGCGCACCGTGAGCGACGCGATCCGCGAGGGGCAGCTCCGGTGGAACAGCACCGACGGGTGGCGGTTCGCCCTCGTGGAGGGCGGCGTCCGGTTCGTCGTGGTCGTGAGCGACACGGAGACGAACTCCCCGGTCGTCGTCACCGGCTGGACCGAGGTCGCGGACCGCGAAGATGCGCTGGAGGCCTCGCGGTGGGACGGGGTCGACGTCGACACCATCGCCGTGCGGGCCGCGCTGAGCGAGTCGGCGTCGACGCCGATCCCGGACCGGATCCGCCCCCGGACCGTGACCCGCCCGTTCGAGGTGGGCGAACACCGCCTCGAAACCGAGCCGGGCGAGCCATTCGTGCGCTGTACCGACTGCGGCTGCCGGTTCCGCTCGAAGGAGGGGATCACCTCGCGGCGGTGTGGGCAGCGGTCGCCGGGCCGCTAGTCGGCGATACTCATTTTTACTCAACTCCATTCTGTTCGATCGGTTCACGAGTGGCCAAGTCGCTGCGGTGGCGCGCGCCTCCGAGCGCCCGCGGGGCGCGAGGAGTCCGTGCGAGGGAGTCGCAACCGTCGGGAGCGACGAGGCCGGGGAGGCGTGAGGCGGCGGTGCGGGGTGGGGCGGGACTCGAAGGGGCAGTCGTGCGGCCGCAGTAGGCGACGTAAGCACCGCGGCGAGCGACGCGAGCGAGGAGCGCAACGAAGCGTACTGCGGCCGCACGACTGGGGCTTTGGAGATGTTGTCGGTCGCTCCTCAGAGAGCAACCCCGTACGACATGTGTAAGACCTCCGTTCCGTCTCGTCCGCTGACGCTATCCATTTCCGCGTCGCGACCGAAGCGGCGGTGATGACCGACGACACCGGCGACGACGCCGGCGACGATTCCAGCGAGGACGACGCTGAAGACCTCTCCTTAGATCGCTTCCACGAGGCGCTCGAGGCCGAGGAGCGACCGGTCGCAACGGCGAGCGAGGTCGCCCGCCGGCTCGGAACGTCGCAGGCGGCAGCGCGCGACGCGCTCGCTGCGCTCGTTGACCGCGGCGACGTGGACCGACTCGACGTCGAGGCCGACCCCGTCGTATTCTACCCCCGCGACTGGGGCGCGTTGGCGAGCCGCGAGCGCGTCGTGACCTTCCCGAAGCGCCGCGAGATCGTCGTCGACCGCCCCACGCAGTACACCCGCGCGCGGCTCTCGCAGTTCGCGAACCTCGTCGACACCACCGGCACCGAGCCCGGGACCCGCGGGTATCTCTATCGGATCCGCCAGGAGGACGTGTGGGCAGCACCGTTCGACGACGCCGACGCGCTCGTGGGCGCGCTCCGGTCGGTGCTGCCGCGGCGGTACGAACACCTCGAAGCGTGGGTGCGCGACCAGTGGCGTCGGGCGCACCGCTTCCGGCTGTACACCCACGCGGACGGGTACGTCGTCCTCGAGGCCGCCTCCGAGAACCTGATGGGGAACGTCGCCGACCAGCACCTCGACGACGACCACCTCCGCGCGCCAATCTCGGACACCGAGGCGTGGGTGAACGAGGCGGCGGTCGCCGCGGTCAAGCGCACGCTCTACGACGCCGGCTACCCGGTCGAGGACGACCGCGACCTCGAGACCGGCGACCCGGTCGAGATCGACCTCGCGACCGACCTCCGCGATTACCAGGAGACGTGGGTCGAGACGTTCCTCGACCGCAAGTCCGGCGTGTACGTCGGGCCGCCGGGCTCCGGCAAGACCGTCGCCGGGATCGCGACGATCGCCGCGGTCGGCGGCGAAACGCTAATTTTGGTCCCCTCACGCGAGCTCGCCGACCAGTGGCGCGAGGAGCTGCTGGAGCACTCCACGGTCGACCCCGCTGACATCGGACTCTACCACGGGGGGACCAAGGAGATCCGCCCCGTCACGATCGCGACCTACCAGATCGCCGGGATGGACCGCCACCGGAGCCTCTTCGAGTCCCGCGAATGGGGGCTGATCTGCTTCGACGAATGCCATCACGTCACTGCCCCGGTGTACTCGCGGACCGCCGAGCTCCAGAGCAAACACCGGCTCGGACTCTCGGCGACGCCCGTCAGCGAGACTGGCAGCGAGGAAGAGATCTACACCCTCATCGGCCAGCCCATCGGGGCGGACTGGGACGCGCTGTTCGAGGCCGGCTTCGTTCAGGAGCCCGAGGTCGAGATCCGCTACGTCCCGTGGCGCGACGAGACGGCGCGCAACGAGTACGCCGCCGCGGACGGCCGGGACCGCAGACGGCTCGCGGCCGAGAACCCTGCGAAGGTCGAGGAGATCCGGTACCTGCTCGCGGCCCACCGCGACAAGAAGACGCTCGTCTTCGTCGAGTACCTCGACCAGGGCGCCGCGATCGCCGACGCGCTCGGCGTCCCCTTCATCAGCGGCGAGACGCCGCACCACGAGCGCGCGGAGCTGTTCCGCCGGTTCCGGGCGGACGGCGAAGCGGAGGGTTCGGGCGGCGGGGCGGCCGACGACGACCTCGACGTCCTCGTCGTCTCGCGGGTGGGCGACGAGGGGATCGACCTCCCGAACGCCGAACTCGCCGTCGTCGCGAGCGGGCTCGGCGGCTCTCGACGACAGGGCTCACAGCGGGCGGGACGGACGATGCGGCCGACCGGCTCCGCGTTGGTCTACGTCCTCGCGACGCGCGGGTCGAGCGAGGAGGAGTTCGCCCAGCGACAGATGCGGCACCTCGGGCGGAAGGGCGTCCGCGTCCGCGAGACGAACGTCGCGGAGTAGTCCGCGGCCCGACGCCGCCGGACCGGACGCGTGCCGAATCGCGCCGCTCGCTCAGAGCGCGTCAGCTAAGCGCTCGGCCGCCCCCTCGATCTCCCCCTCGTTCTCGACGAACCGGACGGGCGCGTTCTGGTCGCGCGCGTACTGGAGCGCCGCGGACCGGTTGAGGTCCTGCTCGAAGTCGATCTGGCGTTCGGTGACCCCGTCGAGGTCGCGGTCGCTCGCCCGCCTGCGTTCGAGGATCGTCGCCGGTTCCGCCTCCACGAGGACGAACGCGTCAGGCGAGACGTCTTCGAGCACTTCGACTGGAAGCCCTTGGACGTAGCCGGTCAGCGTCTCGACCGCGAGGTGCGTCGAGAGGATCACGTTCGTCGTCTCCGCTTCCTCGGCGACGAACTCGCCTGCGCGGCGCTGGAGCCGCCGCGTCTCGGGCTGTGAGAGCGTGCCGAGCTTGGCCCGCTCGGTCGCGAGCCCCATCGCCGCCGCCTGTTCGAGCATCACGTCGCCGAAGTTGATCAGCTTGTACCCATCTCCGAGTCCGCGCCTGACCGCCTGACAGACGCTGGAAAGGCCGACGCCGTTGACTCCCGACACGATCGTGACTGACATCAGAAGCTCACCTCGTTCTCCTCGTCGCCCGGCATCCCGCCGCGGTCGTCGTAGTACCGGCGGCCGATGAACTGCGCGCCGACGAGCATCATCAGCGTGTCGTAGAGGTCGTCGGCCGAGTCGAACGTCTCGACCTCCGACCGGTCGATGACCGCCCGGATCGTCGTGGACTCTCCGTCGGGCGGCGACAACTCCGTGTCACCGACCGTCTCCAGCACCTCGCTTCGGGGCGCCGGAAACTGTAGTTTCCTCGCGAACAGGTCACGAGTCTCTGGTAAGCGCATACATGACACATGACAGCACACGCTAGCATAAGTGTACATGTCAGTGCCCCGCGACCGAAGTCGCGGGTTACCCCCTCGTTCCGTTGTGACGCGGAGTGTCGCCGCC
>NZ_NEWJ01000122.1:0-3874 GCF_002135045.1 Halorubrum sp. SD683 | reverse complement strand
CCCGGAACCGGCGTCCGGGTCGGGAGCGCTCGCTTCGCTCGCGCCAGCGTCGCTCCCGCCGCCGAAGGGGTCGTCCGCACCGAACGACCCGAACTCTCCGCCGCCGCCGACATCGCCGAACGCGTCCGCCGGTACGCCGTCTGCCGTCGAGTCGTCACCGGACCGGTCGCCCCCGGACCGGTCGCCGCTCGGCTCGTCGGTCCCTCCGAACGGGTCACCGTCGTCGGCCGTGTCGCCGGAGGAGCGCGCCTCGCCGTCATCGGTCGCACCGCCGAACGGGTCCCCGTCGCCCGCGTCGGCGTCCGATTCCCCGCGGTTCCCGCCGAAGGGGTCCGCGGGCTCGGCGTCGTCACTCGATGCGCCGAGTTCGACCGCCGGGTCGTCGAACTCCCGCTCCGCACCCCCGTCGCCGGGAGCGTCGGACTCGTCCGGTACTCCCGTCGCGTCCTCCGGCTCGTCCGGCGCGTCATCCCGCTCTTGCGCATCATCCGACTCCCCGGGCCCGCCGTCGGATCCGCGCTCCGCGTCGCCCACCGGCCGCTCGTCGGACTCCTCGTCGGTCTCGCGCAGCGCGCGCTCGAACCAGTCGTCCTCCTCGCTCATCGTTTCCGCCGCCCGTGGGGGTTCGGCATGAGCCGAGCAACGCGACCGAGCGGCTTGAAACTTTCCGGCGAACTCCCGCGCGTTGAGAACTCGATCGGGCTCCCCGATGTCCGCACGCTTTTATCCGGGGACGGGGATGGCTTCCGCATGGAAGTGGGCATCGTCGCGCGAAAGGGCAGCGAGCGGGCGGCGTCGCTTGCGGCGACTCTCCGAGACATCGTCACCGAAGAAGGAGAGAGCGTCTGGCTCGACGCGGAGACCGCCGCCGCGCTCGACGCGGGCGACGACGCCCGGGCGGTCGACGCGTTCGACGACTGCGACCTGGTCGTCGCCGTCGGCGGCGACGGCACGTTCCTGTTCGTCGCGCGCAACGCCGGCGACACCCCCATCGTCGGGGTGAACCTCGGCGAGGTCGGGTTCCTCAACGCGGTCCCGCCCGCCGACGCGGCGGCGGCGCTCCGCGCCGAGGTCCGGGCGTTCCGGAACGGGGGGCTGGACGTCCGGGAAGCCCCGCGGCTCGCCGCCAGCGCCGGCGGCTGGACGTCGACGCCGGCCGCGAACGAGGTGGTGATTCAGGGCGACCGACGCGGCCCCGGCGGCGGGATCGACTACGAGGTGCGGGTCGACGGGTCGCGGTACGCCGGGGGGCACGCAGACGGGGTCCTCGTGGCCACGCCGACCGGGTCGACCGCGTACAACCTCTCCGAGCGCGGGCCCCTCGTCCACCCCGAGGTGAACGGGCTGATCGTCAACGAGATGGTCGCCGAGGACGGGATGCCGCCGCTCGTCGTCGACGCCGACGCGAGCATAACCGTCGCGGTCGCGGACGACGCGGGGGCGACCGTCGTCAGCGACGGACGCGACACCGCGGCGCTCGACGGGCCGACCGAAGTGACCGTCGAACGCGCCGCGCCGCCGATACGGATCGCCGGCCCCCCCTCCGACTTCTTCGAGGCGCTCGGCAAGCTGTCCTGAGCCGGCGGCTGCCCGACGGCGGCCGGACGCACCCACAAAGCGTTTACCGGACGCCCGCGGACGCCGGAGCGTGAATCGCCGGTCGGCGCTCGGACGGTACGCGGTCGCCGGGGTCCTCGTCGCGGCGGTGGCGGCAGTGACCCTCGCGGTCTCTCCCGAGGCAGCGCTCTCGCGGCTCCGGTGGCTCGCGACAGACCCGCTGCGGTTCGGCGCCGCCGTCGTCGCGCTCGCAGCGGTCAGGCCGCTCCTCGCGTGGCCCACGACCCTGCTTGCCGTCGCCGTCGGCTTCGGGTACGGCTGGGCCGGGACGCCGCTCGCGCTCGCGCTCGTCGTCGGCACCGCGCTCCCCCCGTACGCGCTCGCCCGGGCGGGGAGATTCCGCCTCCGAGACGGCGCCAACGCGGGCGACGCGTCGGGAATCGCCGACAGGTTCTGTCGCGCCGGCGAGCGCTTCGCGGCCGAGTCAGGGAGCGTGCGCGCCGTGACCGGGACCCGCCTGCTGCCGCTCCCGTCGGACGCGGTGACGGTCGGGGCCGCGGCCGCCGGCGTCGGCGTCCGGCCGTTCATCGCCGGTACCGCGTTCGGCGAACTCCCGTGGGTCCTCGCCGGGGTCGCCGTCGGCGTCTCGCTCGACCGCCTTGCGGCGAGCGGCGGGTCGCTCGTCGACCCGGCCGTGGTCCTCGGCATGGCCGCCGTCGGCGTGCTGATACTCGCCGGACCGCTCTACCGGACGTTCCTCCGGACGGACGCGACGACGGTCTGACTCGGCGGACACTGGGCGCCGATACGGCGGACGGATCGCAGAAAGCGAAAAGACCGCCCGGGCGTGTCGTCGCTCGGGCGGTCGTGCGGGCCGTGTGCCTCTGACAGCAGACGGGTGCTCTGCGTCGGGAACCGCTCGCAGCGACGCGCGCATTCCCCCGGTCCCCGAATCCCGGGAACCGACCCAGCCCTGACCCCGAAGCCGCGGTGCGGTCCGCACTCGCCCCTGCGAGCGCCGGACGCGGCCGCGACTCCAACGGGGGACCGGGAGAGCGCGGCGTCGCTACGAGTCGCCGTCGGTCGAGTTCTCGCCGCTCGAACCGTCCTCCGACGCCTCGGACTCGTACTCCACCTCGATCCCGCTCGGCACCGGGCGGAGGAGGTAGCGGCCGTTCCCGCGCAGCACCGGCGCGAAGTCCGCGGTGAACGTCGTCCGCGCGTTCTCGCGGATCTCGAACTGCTCGTTGAATTTCAGCGGCGCGTTACCCGGGAGATCGACGGCCGCGTCGCTCCCGTCGGTGAGGGTCCCGTCGGCCGACGACACGTCGAGCTGGAGGTACGGGTACTCGCCCGTCTGGAGCTCCCGCTCGTCGATCAGCTGCGTCTCGCCGTTCTGGAGTTCGACGAGGTCAGCCTCCTGTGACTCGTCGAACTCGAAGTACTCGCGACCCTCGGCGGCGTCCCCCTCGTCGTCGGTCCCGTTGCCGTCGGTGGTCTCGTTCCCGCCGGCGTCGGTGTCGTCGCTCCCGTCGTCCGGGTCGGTCTCGTTCGCGCCGTCAGCGTCACCTTCCTCCGGATCGGCGCCCTCCGGGCCGAGCCAGAACCCCTCGACGGTGACGACGAGCGACTCGAAGTCGCCGATGTCGGCGGGCTGGTCGGTCACCTGCGTCGCGAGCGTTCCCGTCGTGCGACCGACACAGCCGGCGAGGCCCGTCGCCCCGAGGGCGGCGGCGCCGGTCGCCTTGAGGTAAGTGCGCCTGTCGAGCGCGTCGAGGTCGAGCGCGCGGTCAGTCACGTCACGCACCCCCCGCTCCGTCGGCGGTCGTCCCGTTCTCCGCGTCGGTTCCGTCGCCCTCGCCGGCGCCGTTCCCGGCGATATCGCTCACGGTCTCGCCGAGATCATCGACCCCGCCGCCGAGGAACTCGTTCACGCTGTCGAGGATCCCGCCGACGAAGTCCGGCACTTGGTCCGGGAGGTCGCTCGGCGGGCCCGCGTCGCCCGAGGCGTTGTCCGGGCCGGGCGTCGCCGCGACGGCACCGGCGGCCGCGCCGGTCCCGATCAGTACCACCGTGGCGAGCGCCACGAGCACCGTCGTTCGGAGTGCGTTCATTGCGACTCATCCTCGGAGCGCTACACGGTTGAATGCCCCAAGCCGTTCAGCCGAATTACGCCCGATTTAACTCGGTTTAATCGGCAGAAGACGGCCTAAACCGGGAGATCGACCTGAACAGCGGGTGGTATATAAAAGGATAACTCCGGCAGCCGAGATCGGCGACGCGCCCGCGGACCGTAACCGGGGGCGCGGCCGTGGAC
>NZ_NEWJ01000121.1:0-4261 GCF_002135045.1 Halorubrum sp. SD683 | reverse complement strand
GGTCGGCGGGCGGTGGAGGGGAGAGATCGCGACCGGCGGCGCCCGGCTCAGAACGTCGAGACGTCGCCCTCGATGACGCTGCGGGTCACGTCCGTCACGTCGGCCAGCTCGCGGTCGACGATGTCGACGACGTCGGCCTCGATGTCGCTCAGCGTGACGCCGTCCTCGGTGACGATCTGCGCGTCCGCGACGTGCGGCTCGTCGATCGGCCGGCCGATCTGCGAGAGGAGCCTGACCTGGAGGTCGCGGATCCCGTCGACCTCCTCGGTGACGGACTCGGCGACGCGGGTGGAGAGCAGGTTGTAGATCTTCCCGATGTGGTTGACGGGGTTCTTCCCGGAGGTAGCCTCCATCGACATCGGGCGGTTCGGGGTGATGAGGCCGTTGGCGCGGTTGCCGCGCCCGACGGAGCCGTCGTCGCCCTGCTCGGCGGAAGTGCCGGTGACAGTCAGGTAGACGGAGCCCTCGTCGTAGTCGTCGGCCGTGTTCACGTCGACGTTGACCTCGCGGTCGGTGTACTCGCGGGCGAGGTCGTCGACGTACTCGCGGACGGACGCGACCGCGTCGTCGTACTCGTCGAGCCCGTCGACGTAGGCGTCGACCATCGCGGCGGCGACGGTGATGTCGATCCGGTCGCCCTCGCGTTTACCCATGATCTTCACGTCGGGGCCGAGCTCGGGGTGGTCGTCGTGGTAGGTCGTGTTGAGCGCGCGCTCGGCCTCGCGGACGATCGTCTCCGTCTCGGTGAGCGGCGCGTGGCCGACGCCGAAGGAGGTGTCGTTGGCCATCGGAACCTCCTGCGTCTCCTCGCCGAACACGTCCTGGAGGTCACCGGAGCCCTCGCCGAGCTTCACGTCGACGACCACGTCGGTGCCGTACTCGAGCTCAGGGATCGCCTCGGCGAGGTAGTCGCGGGCGGCCGCGAGCGCGGTCGAGTCGACCGGGAGCTGCTCGCCGTCGTACTCCTTCGTGGCGCGGCCGACGATGAGGATGTAGACGGGCTCGACGACCTCGCCGCCGCCGAACGCGGGGGCCGCACGGCCGGCAACCAGCTGCGTCTCGTCGGTGTTGTAGTGGAGCACCTTGCCGACGCGGTCCAAGTAGAGCTGCGAGAGCGCCCGCGAGACCGACTCCGCGACGCCGTCGCAGATCGAGTCTGGGTGACCGATCCCCTTTCGCTCGACGATTTCGACCTCCTGGTCCTCGACCGCCTGCCGGTCGAGGCGGCTGACCTGTATGTTCCGGTCCATTACGCACCGATACTGCGCCGTCGGCACTATAACTTGCGGAAACTCTCCACCGGTAGTGAATAACCTGTAGTTATTTATAGGCGGCTTCGGCGGCCCCGGCCCGGTCCGCGTCGCGCCGGGTGACACAAGCGGGCGCTTGAGTTTCGGCAAGGACTTTGCCGCGGCGAGTGCGACTGCCCCGTATGGACGAACTCGCGCCCTCCCGCCGTCGACTGCTCGCCGGTGCGCTCGCGGGCGGCATCGGCGCCGCCGCCGGCTGTCTCGGGACCGATAGCGACGACGAGTCAGACGACGGGCCGGAACTGCGGCTCTCGCTCTCGGGGGTCGAGGGCTCGCTGCGCGACCGGTACGTTCGCGACCCCGACGCCCCGCCCGAGCGGTGGGATGGGGCGGCGCTCGACGCCGCGCTGGCGGGCGAGCCGTACACGATCCGACACCGGAAGCCGTTCTTCGCGGAGCCGGACGACCCCGCGTACGCCCGCTTCGAGGGGACCTACTACCGGCTCGGGTCGGTGATCGTCGACGAGGTCGCCGAGACCTACCCGGTTCTCCGGCTCTTCGAGGCCGAGAGCGACGGAGCGTCAGCCGGCGACGGCGAGTCGCCGGTCGACGGTGGCGAAGACGGGGACCTCCCGGAGGCCGACCAGCGGGCCGTCCACATCGCGCACTTCGCCGCGCGGGCCCGCGGTGGCGTGGGCGGCTATCCAGTCGGACTGGTCGAGCGCGGCGGCTACGCGTATCGGGCCGAAGCTTCGCGCGCGGAGAGCGCGCTGCTCGACGACGACGGTCCCGACTACGTGACCTACCGAGACACCACCTACCGGGTCGAAATCGAACGGGAGCGGTTTCACGAGGCCGTCCACCGGCCGACCGCCGAGGCGGTCGCCGAGCGCCCCGAGCGAATGGAGTCGATCCTCCGGGCGGCGCTCGTCGGTCCGAGGGTCGAGCGGGACGACCTCTCCGCGGAGGCCGGACGGATCGTCGACCGGGCCGAGGCAGAGGAGTACGGCCAGACGCACCCGTACTCCGACGCGTACGCCGAACTGCTCCGCGCGATCGACGCGCGCCACTACCTCGACGGGAACGTTCGCAAGGACGCCGGCGTCCGCGAGACCGAAGAAGCGATGATCCGGTACGGCGACGAGTACTACGAGCGGTACCTCCGGATCGTGAACGACGGGGGGAACTGATCGGCCGAGGCGCTTCGCCGTCGCCTCAGCGGGCCGCCTCGTACGCTTCCGCCATCACGTCGAGCGCCTCGCGCAGGTCGCTCTCGTCGGTCGCGTACGAGACCCGCGCGTGACCGGCGCCGTTCTCCCCGAACGCCTCGCCGGGGACGACGACCACGCCGCGGTCGAGACACTCGTCGACGAATCCCTCGGGCACCCGCGGCATCGCGTAGAAGGCCCCCTTCGGGGTGGGACAGTCGAGGCCGATCTCCGCGAACCCCTCCAAGACGATGTCGCGGCGGCGCTCGAAGGACGCCGTCATCTCGTCGACCACGCCGCGGTCGCCCCGCAGCGCGGCTTCGGCGGCGTACTGCGCCGGCGCCGAGGCGCACGCCTGCGCGTACTGGTGGACGCGCAGCATGCGCTCGACGCGCTCCTCGGCGCCGTACACCCAGCCGAGCCGCCAGCCGGTCATCGAGAACAGCTTCGAGGCCGAGTTGACGACGACGACGTTGTCCGTCTCGGCGAACTCGATCGGCGAGTGATGTTCGCCGTCGAAGACGGTGTACTCGTACACCTCGTCGGAGAGACAGAGCACGTCGTGCTCGTCGGCGATGCGCGCGAACTCCCGGACGTCTTCCTCGCAGGAGACCGCCCCGGTCGGATTCCCTGGAGAGTTGACGACGAACGCCGCGGTGTCCTCGGTGATCGCCGCCTCGACCGCGGCCGGGTCGATCGTGAGGTCGTCGCGGAGCGGCACGGGGACGGGTTCGCCGCCGGCCAGCTTCGTCAGCGCGTCGTAGGAGACGAACCCGGGGTCCGGGATCAGCACCTCGTCGCCGGCGTCGACGTGCGCCTCCAAGGCGACGTGGAGCGCCTCGCTGCCGCCCGCGGTCGCGATGACGTTGTCGGGGTCGAGGTCGATCCCCTGATCGGCGCGGTGCTTCTCGGCGATCGCCTCCCGCAGCGCGGGGGTCCCCTTGTTCTCGGTGTACGCGTCCGCCTTTCCGGACTCGATCGCGTCGACGGCGGCTTGGCGGGCGTGGGGCGGCGTCGGGAAGTCGGGCTGTCCGAGCCCGAGGTTGATCGCGTCGTCGCCGGCCGCCTCGAACACCTCGCGGATCCCGCTTATCGAGATCCGTTCGACCCTGTCGGAGAACGTCGTCATACCGTTCTGAGGGCGCCGCCGCGAGTTAGTTCTTGTCACGTCGGATCGACGGACCGCCTCCGACGGCGAGTCGCGGGCCCGCACTCACCGACGCTTCCGCTCCCAGACCGGCCGGCGTTCGCCGCGGCCGGCGTCGTGTCGGGTCCGCCCGTCCGCGTCGGTCGGCAGATCGAACCGCCCTTCGAGGACGCTCGGCACTTCCTCGGCGCGGGCGCGCAACAGCGCGTCGTCGACCGCGCGGAGGCGGAGCATCGGCCGCCCCGGTCCCGCCGGCACCTTGATCGACTCGATCAGCTCCCGCTCGACGAGGGCCTGCCGGTCGCCGGTGAACTCCTGTGCCGGGGCGATCCCGATGCCGTCGGCGCCGGCCCACGCCCGGAGGTCGCGGAAGAGGTGGTCGTGTCGGGCCGCGAGCGCGACGAGGAGCGACCGGTCCGACGGCTCCGTCGCGCGGCCGAACTCGCCCGGCGGAAGCGACTCCAGCACGGTCGCGAGGTCGTCGGCGAAGCGGTCGTCGAGGATCTCCCGCGCCACCGCGAGCAGTCGCCGCCGGGAAGGCATCTCGACCGGCTCGACCGTCGCGGCGTCGAACCGCGCCGCAGCGGTCGCGCGGGCGGCGCCGACCGCCTCCGGACGGGCACCGGCCGCCGTCGTCGCGAGCGAGCGGTCCCCGC
>NZ_NEWJ01000120.1:0-4463 GCF_002135045.1 Halorubrum sp. SD683 | reverse complement strand
CGACCGATTCCGACCCAAACACATCTAGCGGAATCATCCGTGTCGGACACCGCTGACGCGGTGTCCTTGTCCTCTTCGACACGACAGCGACAGCTCGCCAGTATCAACAATCTCCTACAGAAGAGCGTCTGCCTATTATCGCTGTGACGGATTTGTGTACGTAATAGTTCACACACCGTGGTCGTGTTGTTCGCGCTCGCGCTTCCCATCTTCCTCGTTGCGGTCGCTACTGCCGCAGTCTCTGGGTTCACCCTGTTATTGCTCGCCGGCGAGGTGTACCTTCGAGTCGTCGGCACCACCAACTACACCCGGCTCTCACTCGATGTTATATATCTGCTCGCCGGCGTGTCCTACACCTTGGGGACGGACTCGGCGTCGTCGTCGTCTCAACCGTTGGTACGTACAGTAATTTGTACTAGCATCGCAACACTTTAGCCGGTGTTCAGGCTCTCCGCGAAGGTCTCGAAGCTCTCCGGGGTGTTGATCTCGGCGATGATCTCGACGTCCGGGTTGAGGTAGTTGGCCTCGGTCATCAGCTCGGCCATTCCCACCGACTTGTAGGCGTCCTCGTGGTCGCGCGTGGTGAGCGAGACGCCCGTCTCGTGGGGGAGCCGGACCTCGCGGGAGCCCTCGTCGACGGAGACCGGTCGGGCGTCGAACGGGATGAACGGCGCGTGGGCGTTGAGCAGCGTCGTCTTGCCGACCCCTGTCGGTCCGGCGAAGAGGACGACCCCGCGGTGTTCGTACAGCAGCCACAGCAGCGTCACGAGGTCGATCGACAGGGTCCCGCGCTCGATCAGGTCGACCGGGGTGAGCGCGTCTGCGCGCTGCTTCCGGATCGAGACGTGCGGGCCGCCCTCGGAGATGACCGGGAGCGCCACCGCACACCGGATCGTCTGCGGCACGCCGTCGAGTTCGAGGTTCACCTTCGCTGAGGGCGTCGAGGCGTTGAGCTCCGTCCCGTCGCGGGCGGCGATTCCCGTGACGACGTCGACGAACGTCGTCTCGTCCTCGAACGCGAGGTTCGTCGGGATCCGAGAGCCGACCGCCGGGGCCTCGCCGTCACCCCGGCTCGCGGCGGCGGAACGGCCCGTCTCGTCCGCCGCGCCGGAGAGGACGGACGCGCGCGGGACGACCTTCACGCGCTCTCCGACCCGGTTCGCCTCCACGTCTTCGAGGTGCGGGTCGCGGATCGGGACCGTGAGGATCCCCTCGCCGACGAAGTCGCGCAGCACGTAGTACGCGAGGTCGTCGAGCCGGTCGCGGGCGAACCGCGAGTCGACGGGCGGCGCGACGAGCCCCCGGTCCGCGAGCGCCGACCTCGCCCGGTACGCGGCGGCGTCGAGCCACGCCCGGGTGTTGCGCGCGGTCAGCCGCCGCGAGAGGAAGCGGCGGGCGCGGGCGGCGACGAACGACTCCCGATCCTCGATCACGTCGCTGACGGTCGTCTCCCAGATCCGCGACTTACACTCCTCGATGAGCTCCTCGTCGCCGGGCAGAAGGTCCGGCTCTAGCACGGCGTACTTCGTCTCGAACGCGTCCGAGCCGAGCAGCCGCTCGCGGTAGAGGACCACCTCGACCGCGAGCCCGGCGAACTCGACGGCGTACTGCGCGAGCCGCTCGGCCGCCACGCGTTCGACGTAGTCGGCGTCGGCGTCGATCCCCGTCTCCAGCGGCGCGAACGTCTCGGTGTGGACGACAAGCTCGCGGTTGTCGCCCACGTCGGCCACCTCGATCCGGTCGTCCAAGGCGATCGGCGTGAGCGCGCCGAGCAGCCGGAACTCACGCAGCGCGTGGTAGTCGATCCGTCGACGCGCGGCGGCGCTCGCGTCCACCAACCGGTCGATCGCCTCCGCGTACTTCGGCTCGAACCCGGCCTCGGCGCGCTCGACGACCCCGACCCGGGTGAGCGGGCGACGGTGCCGCACTGCGGAGAAGCGGTCCCGGACGCGGTCGAGCGCGCGCTCGTCCCCGACCGACAGCGGCGGTTCGCGGGCGTCGTAGCCGAACCGCCCGCCGTCGCGCTCGCGGACGGTCGCCACCACGCCGGGGGCGGCCTCGTACTGCGCCCGGACGTCCGGGGCGTACCACGCCTCGGGGTCGTCCGGCGGCACCGGCGCGGGGACCGCACCGCTCGACCCCTCGTCGGGCTCGTCGACGATCCGGAGGGTCGCTCCGTCGCTCACCGCCCCGTCCTCCGGCTCCGCCGGTCCGCAGTCGTCGTCTCTCCGCTCATCGCGTCTATCGCGCGCGGCGGGCGCGTCGCCGTCCCCGAGACGCCGTGCGCCGCGGTCCCGAGATCCCGTGTCATCGTTCGATCCGCGGGTGATCTACGGCTCCGTTTAACCGTTTCTTTTCTGTCACTGTCCATTCATTTCACGCCGCGAAAACGTGCGCTCGTCCGGTCGGATATCGAAGGTGCGGTACCCGCTCCGACGCGCTCCGCGACGGTGACGATCGATCATCACTATCGTGACGTGTGAAAACGCATTTATTCGTCTCCCCGTAACCCGCGTTCCACGCCTCAATGAGCACGTCACTGTCGAGCGACGTTCAGCGCGCCTTTCTGCGCTATCAGCACGTCTTCGTCTTCCTCGCCCCCCTCGCGTTCGTCGGGGGCGTGTACGCCTTCGCGCCGACGCCCGCCGACGCCGGCGTCGGCTACTGGACCGAGTACTGGTGGCTGTTCGCGGTCTTCACCGCCGGCGCCACGATCGTCAACACCGTCGGGATCAGCGGGTCGGCGCTGTTCGTGCCGTTCCTCATCTTCGCCTTCCCGCTGGTCGCCTACCCGCTGGAGCCGACGACGCTGGTGAAGATCGGCCTCATCAGCGAGTCGTTCGGGCTGTCGAGTTCGTCGCTCGCGTTCATCCAGTACGGGCTCGTCGACCGCCGGCTCTCACTCTCGCTCGTGTTGGGCGGCGTCCCGTTCGTCGTCGGCGGGGCGCTCCTCTCGTTCGTGATCCCCGAACCGGTGTTCCACGCGCTGTTGGGGGTCGCGCTTCTGGCGGCCTCGTACCTGCTGTTCAAGGCCAACTTGGCCCACGGCGACCCCACCGAGAGCGGGGGTGACGAGGAGGTCGCGACCGACGGCGGCTCGTCACCGGATCTCCCCGACGACGACAACAAGCTCGGGCCGGCAGGCGTCGACACCGACGAGTCCGGCACCGTCACCCGGGTCGACCGCGACGGCGACGACTACACCTACTCCCGCGGCGGCTACCTCGAACGGTTCCTCAACTACAGCGTCGGCGGGGTGTTCCAGGGGCTCGCCGGCTTCGGGATCGGCGAGCTCGGGATCATCTCGATGCTCCGGACCCAGGTCCCGGTCCGCGTGGCGATCGGCACCAACCACATCGTCGTCGCGACGACTGCCGTCTTGGCGTCCGTCGTCCACGTGTTCGGCGGCGGACTGGTCGGCGGCCACACGATGGACCTGGCGACGACGCCGTGGAACATGGTCGTCTGGACGGTCCCGGCGACGACGCTCGGCGGGCAGATCGCCCCGTACGTCTCGACCGCGCTGGACACCGGGACGATCAAGGCGGGCGTGGGCGGCCTGTTCGCGGTCATCGCAGTCGCGCTGTTCGCGATGGCCGCCGGCGGGATCTGAGGGCTGACGCCCCCCGCCGCCGACCGGTCGTATCGCCGCCGGCGTCAGCTTCTTGATCGTCTCGACCGGAGCGTGTTCCGATGACGGACACCATGCGTGCCGCGGTCGTGCCGGAGCCCGGAGCCGAGTTCGAACTCGTGGAGCGCGACGTGCCGGAACCGGACCCCGACGAGGTCCGGGTCGCCGTCGAGGCGTGCGGGATCTGCCGCAGCGACGAGTTCGTCGTCGAGGGCGGCTATCCCGGCGTGGACTACCCGCGCGTCCCCGGCCACGAGGTCGCCGGGCGCGTCGACGCGGTCGGCGCCGATGTCGACGCGTGGGAGCCGGGCGAGCGCGTCGGCGCGGGGTGGCACGGCGGCCACTGTTTCACCTGCGAGCCGTGTCGCCGCGGGCAGTTCCTTCAGTGCGAGAATGCCGAGATCACCGGGCTCACGTTCGACGGCGGCTACGCCGAGTACGCCACCGTCCCCGCCGAGGCGCTGGCGGCGATCCCGGACGGCCTCGACGCTGTCGACGCCGCCCCGCTGCTTTGCGCCGGGATCACCACCTACAACGCCCTGCGTAACTCCGACGCCCGCGCCGGCGACCTCGTCGCCGTCGTCGGCGTCGGCGGGCTCGGTCACCTCGCGGTCCAGTACGCGCACGCCGCCGGCTACGAGACGGTCGCGATCTCGCGTACCCCCGAGAAGGAGCCGCTCGCGAGGGACCTCGGGGCCGACCACTTCGTGAACGCCGCGGAGTCGGACCCGGCCGCGCGGCTCTCGGAGCTGGGCGGCGCGAGCGTCGTCCTCACGACCGCCCCCGCGAGCGACGCCATCGAGTCGGTCGTGGGTTGGCTCGGGATCGACGG
>NZ_NEWJ01000011.1:19785-55932 GCF_002135045.1 Halorubrum sp. SD683 | reverse complement strand
CGGCGATGCGGGCGTGGCGCCGAGCGGGCAGGGGGACGCGTCCTCGGCGGGCGCGGCGGCGGCGCGGGTGCGGGGGGGGCCGGACGGGGGCGGGGGCGCCGCGCCCGGCGTGGCGCCCCGGGCGAGCACGTAGTATGCGGTCGTGAGCTCCTCGTCCGGCCAGACCACGGCGCGCGGGCAGGGCAGCTTGGGAGTGGCGTGGCCGGGGGCGACCCCGACCGCGGGGGTGGGCTGGCCGCCGAAGCTCTCGATGAGGTCGTCGTAGCGCCCGCCGCCGAAGACGGAGCGGGACACCTCGCCGGTGGAGTCGAAGCACTCGAAGACGACCCCGGTGTAGTAGTCGAGCCCGCGGGCGGTCGTCAGGGACACGTCGCAGAACTCGCCCGCACCGAAGTCGTCGGCGGCGACGAGGACGTTCCGGAGGTTCTCGACCGCGGCCTCGACCGACTCGTCGCCCGCCTCGGCGACCGCGTCGAGGTCGTCGACGGTCTCCACCCCCGCGATGAGGTCGTCGAAGTCGCGCGCGGTGTCGCGGGCGAGGCCCGCGTCGGAGAGCAGTCCGACGTACTCGGCGTCGTCGACCTTCGCGCGCTTGTCGACCGCGCGGATCGCGGCGGCGGTGTCGACCGCGTCGGGGTCGGCGGCGAGCGACCGGACGAGGCCGCCGAGGATGTCGCGGTGCGAGACGCGGAACTCGAAGTCGTCGCCGGTGAGTCCGAGGTCGGTCAGGGCGTCGGCGGCGGTCGCGAGCACCTCGGCGTCGGCCTCGGGCGCCGACGAGCCGAACACGTCGATGTTCGTCTGGTAGAACTCGCGGAACCGGCCCTGCTGGACCTGCTCGTAGCGCCAGAACGGGCGGGTGGAGACCCACTTGATCGGCTTCGACAGCTCCTGGCCCTTCTCGACGACCATCCGCGCGACCGTCGGCGTGAGCTCCGGCGTCATCGAGACGCCGCGGCCGCCCTTGTCGTCGAAGGCGTACAGCTCCTCGACGATCTCCTCGCCGGACTTGTCCACGTACATCTCCGTCCGCTCTAGCGCGGGCGTCGCGATCTCGCGGAAGCCGTGGCGGGCCGCCGCGTCCTCGATCGCGTCGGTCACCTCGCGGCGGGCGGACTGCTCGCCGGGGTAGAAGTCGCGGAAGCCTTTGAGGCCGTCGTACATGGACGCCGGTTCGGCGAGCGCCCGCTTGAAAGCATCCCTTCGGGGCGGGACAGCCGGGATCGGCGCGCGGTCGCGGCCGAGGGGCGGCGGCTCCGCGGGCCGTCTACTCGCGCTGGTACTCCTTCTGGAACCCGCGGAACTCGGTCCGGTGGGCCTCCTCGTCCGAGAGCAGCGTCACGGCGAGGTCCTCGGTCACCGGGTCGTCCGCCGCCTCCGCGGCGTCGATCAGGTCGCGGTACGTCGCGATCGCGTCCTCCTCGGCGTCGAGCACGCCGTTGATGACGGCCAACACGTCCGTCGAGTCCTCGGGCGGCTGGAGCGACTCCTGCCCGGCGGTGAACTCGGCGGAGCCGGGCGGCCGCGCGTCGAGCTGTTTGAGCCGCTGCCCGAGCTGTTCGGCGTGGCCGAGCTCCTCCTGGACGTCCTGTTTGAGGCTCTCTTTGATCTCCTCGGCCCGGACGCCGTCGAGGACGATCGCGTTCGTCTGGTAGTTCATCACGGTCTCGATCTCGTCGGCGTACGCCGTCTTGAGCAGGTCGACGACTCGGTCGGATGACATGCCCGACGCCACGACCGCGGGGTCGAAAGCAGTTCCGGCGCTTCCGGGTCTGCGGGAGTCAGTCGGTCCGGCCGTGGACGTACGTCTGGTCGTGGTCCGGGAACACCTCTCCCACCGTGCTCTCGCCGTACTCGTCGGCGATGAGCGTCCGGAGCTCGTCCTCGTAGTCGGCCTTGGGAACCTCCTCGCTGGGTCCCTGCTGGACGTCGAAGGTCGCCTCGACGAGCTGGTCGACGGCGTGGCGGCCGAACCCGGAGAGCGGGGAGATGTAGTCGATCCCGTTTCGGTCCTCGAGGCTCTGCGCCTGCGCCCGCGACACCGTGGGGACGCGGTCGTCGCGGCGGGTGCCGTCCGCGATGGCGTCGACGTCGAGCGCGGCGATGGTCTCGAGGGCGTGCTCGTGGACGCGCTGGATCCCGTTCCGGGGGTAGCCGTCCGCGACCATCGTCTCAGCGGCGCGCTCGGCCACTTCGCGGTCGAGGTCGGCCCGCTTGAACGGGAACCCGAGTTCGCCGGCCGCCCGCTCGGCGTGCTCCCAGTCGTCCGTGAGCCCGAAGCTCCCGGTGACACAGCGGACGTCGTAGAACCGGTCGAGCAGGTGGGCGGCCAGCGAGGAGTCTTTCCCCCCGCTGTACAGCAGCGCGAGCTCCATCTACCGGCGGCGGATGTCGAAGCTCTTCTGTTCGGGCTGGAGCTCTTTGAGCAGGTCGCGCATCTGGTCCTCGTCGATCTGTCCCTGAATGCGTCCGCTCTGCGCCAGCGCGGCGACCTGTTTCTTCACCTTCTCGCCGAACTGCGGCTTCGACATCTCGACCGCGTTGAGGCGCTGGCGGGCTCCGTCGGTGAGGTACTGTTTCAGTACCGCCTCCTGCTGGGCCTCGGCGCGCTCTTGGGCCTGCTGTTGGGCCTCCGCGGCGTCGCCCTCGCCGCCCTGTCGCTCGCGAAGCTCCTCCATCTTCTGTTCGCGCAGTTCTTCGAGCCGCTCGTCGTCGGGGTTACCGCTCATACGCACCCGTTCTCGGTCCGTGCGAAAAACCATTTCGGAGGTCGCGACCCGCGCGGAACGGCCGGAGCCGCCCGCAGAACCGTCGACGCCGACGGGGACGGTCCGCGTCGTTTAAACGGGCCCTCGGCGTAGCCGCGGGTAATGAGCGAGTCGCGGGAGTTCTGTCCGCGCTGCGGCGACCCGGTCCCCGAGCGGCGCGACCCCCTTCCGGGCGAGCCGCGCGGGCGAGACGCGCTGCTCTGCGACGACTGCTACTTCGAGGACTTCGACCTGGTCGACGCCCCCGACCGGATCGAGGTGTTGGTGTGTTCCGGCTGCGGCGCCGTCAGGCGCGGCGAGTCGTGGCGCGACGTCGGCGCGCGCGACTACACCGACGTCGCCGTCGACGAGGTCGCGGAGGCGCTCGGCGTCCACGTCGACGCCGAGGAGGTCGAGTGGGGCGTCGAGCCCGAGCAGGTCGACGAGAACACGGTCCGGATGCACTGCCGCTTCTCGGGCGTCGTCCGCGGGACCCTCCGCTCCGCGGAGGTGACGGTCCCCGTGAAGATATCACGGGGGACCTGCGACCGCTGCGGGCGCATCGCCGGCGGCTACTACGCCGGGATCGTTCAGGTCCGCGCGGACGAGCGCGACCTCACCCCGGCGGAGCGCGCCGAGGCGCTCGACATCGCGGAGTCGTACGTCGCCGACCAGGAGGCCGACGGCGACCGCGAGGCGTTCATCACCGAGGTGAACGAGACCGACGACGGGCCGGACATCAAGCTCTCCTCGAACCGGCTCGCGCAGAACGTGGCGACACGGATCACCGAGTCGCTCGGCGGGAGCTTCGAGTCGTATCCGACGCTCGTCACCGAGGACGGCGACGGCAACGAGGTGTACCGCGTCACGTTCGCGGTGCGGCTCCCGAAGTACGCGGAGGGCGAGATCGTCGACCCCGAGGACGGCGACGGGCCGGTCCTCGTCACGGGCGTCTCGGGCCGTCTCCAGGGTATCCGGCTCGCGAGCGGCGCGGAGTACACGTCCGCGTTCGCGGACGCGGAGGCCCCCGACGCGACCCGGCTCGGGACCCGCGCGGACGCGACGGAGACCACCGTGGTGACCGTCGAAGACGAGAACGCGATCCAGGTGCTCGACCCCGTCACCTACGAGGCGAAGACCGTCCCGAACCCGGCGTTCGTCGACGGCGACGCCGACGCGGTCCTCGCGTTCGAACACGGCGGTGAGGTCCACCTCGTGCCCGACGACGAGGCGGAACGGACCGCGGAGTCGGCTCGGAGCGGCAACTGAGGGATCGCTGCGAGCCGGACCGAACGCGCTACGAGGACGGCTGGAGGGCCGTAGAACTGATCGTTCGTGAGACGGCGTCGCGAAAACCGTCGACGCGTCGGCATCCCCGACCGCGGGGGACACCGCTCAGTCGGCGCGGGCGGGCTGCTCGCGGCCGAGCGCGGCGGCGCGCTCGGACTCCGTTACCTCGATGCCGCGGCGTTCGAGTTGCTCGATGAATTCGGCCTCGCTGAGCCCTGCCTGTGCGGCCGCCTGCGACAGCGTCAGGGTTCGCGCACCGTACAGCGTCAGCGCACTCGACAGCCCGTTCGTGGCCATACATCCAGTAGTCGCGTGAGGGATTATGAAGGTTACTACTTCATTCAGGCCCCTGATACACCTTATACGATATATATTGACGAACGATCGGCTCGGAGGTGGTAATATGACGCACGCGTCGTCGTCGCTCGCCCGCAGGAGTTATACGCCTCTGCGGTCGAACGCCGATATGGACAGACAACAGCTCATGGCGTTGTTCTTCGCGTTTCTCATGGTGAGCTCCATGGTCGCGTACGGCGTCTCGCTGCTGTGACGGCCGCGTCTGGATAGCGCCTCGTCAGCCGTCGCCCCACACGTCCGACAGCGGGTGGTTCTGCCGTCGCTCCGCGTCCCGCTCGGAGCGGGTCCGGACCGACTCGTCGTCGGTCGTTCCGCTGTCGGCGGTCGCGTCCCCGTCGCCGACCGAGGAATCGCCGTCGGCAGGCGACGAGCGATCCGAACCCCTCGACCCACCCGAGCGGCGGCGCCGCCGCCGTCCGCTCCGCGCACCGTTCGCTGCCGACGCGTCGATACCCGCCAGCGCCGCGTCGGGGTCGAACGCCGGGAGCGACGGGGTCGTCATCGCGTCGACCTGATCGCGGAACCACGAGGGCGTGTCGGCCGCGGCGCGGTCGAAGAGGTCGAGCAGCGAGTCGTCGGCGAGGTACGTCGCGCCGTAGTCGTCCGGGGCGCGGACGACTCGCCCGCACGCTTGGATGACCGTGCGCAGCGCCGTCCGGTGGTACCACGCCCACTGCCCGTCCGCCAGCCGGCGGGCGACCCGCGAGTCGTTCGTGTTCCGGTACGGCGCCTTACACACCACCTGCCAGCGACAGAGGTCGCCCTTCAGGTCCAGCGCCTCCTCCATCTTCACCGAGACGAACACCTCCGGGTCCGCGCTCGCCTTCCACGCCTCCAGTTCGGCGTCGCGGTTCTGCCTGTCGTGCCGCCTGACCCGCGCGGCGACGCCGAACTCGCCGAGCCGCTCGGTGATCCGCTCGGCGATGTCGTACGAGTGCGCGTGGATCAGCCCCTTCTCGTCGGGGTGTTCCGCCATCAGCCGGACGATGAGCCGGGCGATCTTCGGCACCGTCTCGTCGCGGTTCTCGTACGTCATCGACCCCTGCGTCACGTCGTACAGCGGGCGGTTCGCGAGCGGGAACGTGTGCTCGACGTCAACGAGGGCGACGTCGGCGGGGTCGAGCCCGACGCCGCGGCAGAACGCCTCCTTCGAGAGGATGGTCGCCGACAGCAGCGCGAACCGGTTCCCCCGGTCCCAGACGGTGTGCCGGAGGTACCGGGCGGGGTCGAGCGGTTTGATATCGAGGGCCGACCCCTCGCCGCCCGGCTGGTCGACGACCCACGAGGTCGGGGACTCGATATCGCGATAGTCCTCGAGGAACCAGCCCAGTTCGCTTATGAGCTCCTGGAGCCGGTCGCGCCGGGCGACCTCCTCGCGGTCGAGCTCGGGGCGGCCGACCAGCTCGTCTTTCGCCCGGATCGCCACGTCGCGGAGCGTCTCGACGAACCGCGTGGTCCGGTCGACCGCGTCCTCCTCGGGGCCGGCGTCAGCCGCGACGTCCGGGACGCCGACATCGTCCCACACCGGGACGCGGTCGGGCGATATCTCGATCGTCGCGTACATCTCGGCCCACTCGGCGAGCCCGTGCGCCTCGTCTATCACGACGGCGTCGCGCTTCCGGAACACCTCGGAGCCGGCGGTGCGCATGAAGTACGCTAACGTCTGTGCCGCGAAGCGGTTGCCGGACGCGATGGCCCGGTCGGAGAAGTACGGGCAGCGGTGCCGGATCGAGCAGTCGAACCCCTGCTGGCGCGCGCAGGGCGCGCGGTTCACGGGCGTGTCGTGCTCGCCGGGGAGCACGCAGTCGTAGTTCGACTTCCCGCGGATCACCGCGAGGTCGTCGAGGAGGTCGTCGGCCTCCACGTCGTCGATCTGCGACACCTGCGGGGTGGTGTAGTACGCGCCGGTCGCCTCGCTGGGGGCCGCCTCGCCCGCGGTCTCGGCCGCGCCCATGATCGCCCGGGCGAGCAGCGACTTGCCGCTGCCCGTCGGCGCGCGCACCAGCACGACGCGGTTACCGGCGGCGAACGCGTCGCGGATGTCGGCGAGGGCCTGCTCCTGCGCGCCGCGGAAGCTCGGGGCGGGGAACTCGGCGGGGATCCGGCTCGGGTCCACACGACGCCCTCGCGCGCTGTCGGAATTAAACCCTCGCTTGGGCGGCGACCACGGCCGCGGGACGCCGACGAGCGACGCCGGCCGCCCCCCGACGACGGGGCGCCAGTCGCGCCCGACCCCACCACCTATTTGCCCGTCGCCCGCGGTGAGGGAAGCGATGAGCGACGACGGGATCCTCGGGTCGCTGTCCGCCGTGGGCCTGCTGAGCCTCTGTTGCATCGGCTTCGGCGGACTGGCCGGCGGCGCGGCGCTGGTCGGCGGCTCCGCCTCGGTGAGCGCGTTCGCGACGGGCGCGACCAGCGCGCGCGGCGCGCTCATCTCCGGGGGCGTCACCTTCGGGACGGTCCTCGTCGCCGCCGCGGTGATCCGGTGGCGGCTGAACCGGTGAGCGCGGCCGAGCCGTCCGAGGCTACTCCCGGCCGTGCCGCTCGATGTTCTCCCAGACGACGGCCATCAGCTCGCCGGTCTTCGCCACGAGGTCCTCGACCGCGCCCTCGTCGGCCCCGGCCGCCGACGCGCAGCCGAGGTCGCGGATCGCCTTCGTGGCGGACACGTGGTGGACGTGGACGCGGTCGTCGCCGGCGCGTTCGTACACGACCGTGGTACAGGGGAGCATACCGGCGAGCGTCGGGTCGATCCGCAGCGCGTCGGACGCGATCTCGGGGTGACAGACGACGATCAGCGCGGTCCGCTCGGCGTCGTCGTGGCCGAGCATCCCCTCGATCATCTCGTCGAGCCGCGTGACGCGCACGGTCTCGAAGTCGGCGAGTTCGTGTTCGAGCTGGACGAACGGCACCGCGTCCTCGAAGGGGAGGTCGACGGTCGTGTGGAGCGCCTCGTCGGCGGTGGGGGCGGGGCGTGCGGCGTCGCTCATACGCCGTGGCTCGCGCGCCGCCAGCTAAAACCCGGACGCCGTCTCAACACCTGCCGCTACCTCGAACGGTGGCCGATCGGTCCGGCGGAGGCGGAGCGATGCGTCGACCGACGGCGGGCGGTCGAGTACGGCCGGTACTGATCGGGTTCGGTCGCATCGAGAGAGAAATGCTCCGGCTGGGATTTGAACCCAGGTCATCACCGTGAGAGGGTGATATGATTGGCCGGACTACACCACCAGAGCACGTCCTTCGTCGCAATTGACGGTAGGAAAGACGATTGTAAAACAGTTCCGTTTCGACGCCGCCGTGCCCCGGTTTGTCGTGCCGAGCGGACCGACGGCGGCCGGTTCAGACGTCGACGGCGAACGGATTCGTCGCCCCCTCGCGGTCGCCCGCGGCCGCGGCGAGCGCCGCGAGGAGGTCGGCGACGCCGTCGAGGTCGGCGGTGTCGATCACCTCTACCGGCGTGTGCATGTAGCGGTTCGGGATCGAGACGTTGAGCGCGGGGGTCCCGCCGCGCACCGTGTAGAACGCGTCAGCGTCGGTCCCGGTCCGGGTGCCGGCCGCCTGGATCTGGACGTCGACGCCGGCGTCGGCGGCCGCGTCGCGCGCGAGGTCGACGAGGACCGGGTGGTTCGCGCTCCCGCGGCCGATCACCGGGCCGGCGCCGAGTTCGACCGGCCCGCGTCGCTCGCGGTCGACGTCCGGGTTGTCGGTCGCGTGGGTGACGTCGACCGCGACGAACGCGTCGACGTCGTCGAGGTCAACGCCGACCATTCGCGCACCTTGGAGCCCGACCTCCTCCTGAACGGTGGAGACCGCGTACACCGTCGCGTCGACGTCCGCCTCGGCGGCGCGCCGGAGCCCCTCCGCGGCCGCCCACGCGCCGGCCCGGTTGTCGACCCCCCGGGCGGCGATCCGGTCGCCGACGAGGTCGCGGAGCCCGGTCGAGAACGTGACCGGGTCGCCCACCTCGACGTGGTCGCGTGCCGCGTCGGCGTCGGCGGCGCCGATGTCGACGAACTGCCCAGCGATATCCTCGTACTCCTCGTCGCCGTCACGGAGGTGGATCGCGGTCTGGCCGATCACGCCCTGAACGGGTTCGTCGGCGTGGACCGTGACGTGCTGGCCCTTCGAGACCGTGCGGTCGGCGCCGCCGATCCGCCCGATCCGGAGGAAGCCGTCGTCGAGCACGTCCCGGACGATGAACCCGATCTCGTCGGCGTGGCCGGTGACGGCGACCGTCGGCGCGTCCGGGTCGCCCTCGTGGACCGCGACGGCGTTGCCGTACGAGTCGGTGTCGACCCGGTCCGCAAACGCGCGGACGTAGTCGGTCCAGACGCGCTGGGCGGCCGTCTCGAAGCCCGAGGGGCTCGGCGTCGCGAGGAGGTCGTCGAGGAACGCGCGGCGCGTGTCGTCCATGCTCGGTGGCTGTGGGGCGGCCGGGAAGAAAACGTCGGTGTCGGCGTTCGGCGCCGGGACCGCCGGCGAGTCAGCCGGGGCGGGGATCGGTCGACACAAGCGCTTTGAGTCGCCCGCACGTCCGGTCCGTATGGACATCCTCCGAAGCGTCCGGGCCGTCGCCGAGGCCGAGGGACCGGGCGTCGTCGACTGGGATCGGGCCGCGTCGGCCGCGAAGGAGGCCACGGACCCCGGATCGATCGCGATCTCCGACGCGGAGCGCGCGGGGTACGCCGCCGACGTTCGCGACGCCCGCTCGCGGCTCACCGAGGTCGCCGGGATCGAGTTCGACGTGCCCGACACCGTCGAGGTACAGAACCGCCACCACTGGATCGACGCGAGCGTCGGCACGTTCCGGCGCGTGATGGACCCGATCGAGGCGGCCGCGGCGGACCCCGGCGGGCCCGACGGGACGTTCGACGCGACACCCGCGAAGCGCGGCCCCGCGTTCGCGCAGGACGTCAGCCGAGTCGCCAACACGGGGTCGATGGCGTTCGCCTTGGGCTTCCTCTCGCGGAACGTCCTCGGCCAGTACGACCCCCTCCTCCTCGCCGACGAGCCGGACGCCGACCACGGTCTCTACTTCGTTCACCCGAACATCGTCGCGGTCGCGAGCGCGCTCGACGTGGACTACCCCCGCTTCCGGCGGTGGATCGCGTTCCACGAGGTGACCCACGCCGCCGAGTTCGGCGCGGCCCCGTGGCTCCCGGAGTACCTCGAGTCGCGCGTCGAGCGCGGCGTCGAGGGGATGGTCGGCGGCGAAGGGGGCGTGAGTCGCGGGCTCGACCCCGACGCGTTCGCGGAGCTCCAGGCCGCGATGACGGCGGTCGAGGGGTACGCCGAGGTCCTGATGGACCGCGCGTTCGACGGCGAGTACGCGGACCTCCGGGCGAAGCTGGACGAGCGTCGAGGCGGGGGCGGCCCGGTGCGGCGGCTCGCCCAGCGCCTGCTGGGACTGGGCCTCAAGCGGCGGCAGTACGAGCGCGGGGCCGCGTTCTTCCGGCACGTCGCCGACGAGCGCGGCATCGAGGCCGCGGGCGCGGTGTGGGAGCGCGCCGAGAACCTCCCGACCGGTGACGAGCTGGACGACCCGGACGCGTGGATCGCCCGCGTCGACCCCTGAGCGGGAGTTGCCGCGTCGGGCCGGCCGGCGTCACTCCAGTTCGTACTCGCGTGCTCTGTTCTCGCCGGACCGGTCGGATAACCCGGCGGACGTTCGCTCGAACCGCTCGTCGAGGTCTTCGGTCGCGAGCAGCCGGTCGAGCCGCCGCTCGAACTCCGCCTCGTCGATCTCGCCGTTCGCGTAGCGTTCTCGCAGCGCCGCCACCGGCCGTTCGGCGGAAGGAGACGCCGATCCTGCGTCGGCATCGTCCGCGGCGACGAGCGGGAAGTCCTCGCCGAGCACCACCACCAGCGGGATCAGGATAAAGAAGCCGGTGATGAAAATCGCCGGTCCGAGCGGCGCCACCGGGCTCGGGAGGAGGACGGCGGACAGCGACGTGAGCCCGAACGAGAGGATCGCGATGAGACCGATCAGCCGCTTCTTCTCGAACGTGGGGAGGGCCATGCGCGACTGCTGTCGCCGAGGCGACAAAAACGTACTGCCGGAGTCGGTCGATTCCCTGCGGGCGACCGACGGCTATTCCTCGCGGGCGCACCCACGTGGATCCGTGCTCAGGTACGTGACGACGAACCCGGGGAAGGTCCGCGAGGCGGAGCGGTACCTCCCGGACGGCTCGGTGGAGCGACTCGACTTCGACTACACGGAGGTCCAGGCCGACGACCTCGGCCCGATCGCGGCCCAGGGGGCCCGGGAGGCGTACCGCCACGCCGACGCCCCGGTCCTCGTCGACGACGCGGGGCTGTTCGTCGAGGGGCTCGACGGGTTCCCGGGCCCGTACTCCTCGTACGTTGAGGAGACGCTCGGGATCGAGCGCGTCCACGAGGTCGCGAGCGAACTCGACGACCGCCGCGCCGCCTTCCGGTGTACGCTCGGCTACTGCGACGGCGAGGGGTTCGCCGCGAGCCCCGACCCCGTCGACCAAGGCGACCGCGACGCGGCCGCGGCGGCGGGACCGGACGCGGCGGGCGAGGGCGGGAGCGACGGCGAGGGCGGCGCGGCCGGAGCCGGCGCGGAGCCGCTCCCGGTCAAGCTGTTCGAGGGGTACGTCCCGGGCCGGATCGTCGCGCCGCGGGGCGACGGCGGCTTCGGCTACGACCCGATCTTCGAACACGACGGCGAGACGTTCGCGGAGATGGACACCGACCGGAAGAACGCGGTGTCGCACCGCGGGCGAGCCTTAGAGAAGTTCGCGGAGTGGTACGCGGACCGCTGAGGCTCGGTTTCTCTCCCCGGCGGCTCAGGCCGTGTCCGCGATCGCGTCGGTGAGGAGGTCGCAGCCGAGGTCGATCTCGCGTTCGGTGACGTCGAGCGGCGGGAGGATCCGGAGGACCTTGTGGCCGCACGCGAGCGTGAGGAGCCCGCGCTCGAACGCGTTCTCCACGACCGCGTCTCGGCGCTCCTTCGTGTCGAACTCGACAGCGAGCAGCAGTCCCTTCCCGCGGACGTCCGCGACGGGGTCGAGGTCGGCGTCGCGCAGCGTCTCCTTGAACTGCCGACCGCGGACGACGGCGTTGTCCATGAGGTCCGCCTCCTCGATGGCGTCGAGCGTGAGCGCGCCCTGCGCGGAGGCGATCAGGTCGCCGGCGCCCCACGTCGAAGAGAGGCGGCCGCTCTCCTCGGGGAACACGTCGCTCCGGGAGACGCTCGCGCCCACGCGGAGCCCCTTGGCGCTCGTGATCACGTCGGGGTCGTACGCGTAGTGGTCCGAGCCCCACATCTCGCCGGTGCGGCCGACCCCGGACTGGATCTCGTCGGCGATGACCGTAATGTCGTGCTCGTCGGCGAGCGCCGCGATCTCGTCGGTGAACGCGTCCGAGGGGAAGCGGTAGCCGCCCTCGCCCTGGATCGGTTCGAGGATGAGGTAGGCCACGTCGTCCGGGTGGACGTTCCCGCGCTCCGGGTCGAGCTTCCGGCGGAGCCGGGAGACGCCGTCGGCGAAGAAGCCGCACGAGCAGGTCTCGGGCGAGCAGGTCCGGTCGTCGCAGTACGGCACGTCCATCACGCCGCTGACCTCGGGGAAGTCGCGGCGGTACACGGACTTCGAGCGGTTGAGCGAGAGCGCGCCGAGCGTCCGCCCGTGGAACGCCCCGTCGAAGGTGATGGCGTACTTCGCGCCGTCCGAGGCGTCGTACGCGATCTTGATGGCGTTCTCGACCGCCTCGGCGCCGGAGTTCGAGAGGAAGACGGTGTCCATGTCGTAGTGGCTCGTCAGGTCCGTCAGGCGGTCCATGAGCCCGGAAGCCCCGGGAATCCCGTCGCCGGGTGAGGGGCCGCCCGCCGCGTAGAAGTCCTGCCCGGCGATCTTCAGCGGGTCGACAAGGTCGAACTCCGCGAGCCGGTCCATGATCAGCGGGTTGTTGTACCCGAGCGGCGCGGCGGCGACGTGGCTGGTGAAGTCCATGAGGACGTTGCCGTCGACGTCGGTACAGAACGGGCCTTCGGCGGGGGCGGTGCGGTCCCAGACGAACTCGTAGACGTAGGTGCTCGGCGCGGCCGACTCGTGGTGGTAATCGACCCACTCGCGAGCGCGCTCGCCCGGCAGGTCGGCGACGGCAGGCGTGGCGGTGTCGCGATCCATGCCTCCCGGTGGCACGCGGACGAAATAAATTCGTGGCGAACGCGCGAACGTTGGAGAAATCTCTAACTCTTGTTCGCCAGACGGCGCCTGAGACGGCGACCGGATCCGTCGGCGCAGTTGTACGGAGCGCTGCTCGGTGGGACGGGCCGTCGACCGTTGTGTGAGACTCGACATCAAGATACGTTAGATTTTTATAGAATCGCAACCCTATAATTAGACGAGTTCGAGGTGGTCAGCGATGCCCATGCTCGAGCCAGCGAACACGTGGACACAGGGACTCGACTTCCCGAGCAGACTGTTCGAATCCGGTAGCAACGACTACGAACTGTACGAGGAGGACGGCGAGTTCGTCCTGTCGGTCGAGCTTCCGGGGTTCGACCCGTCGGAGATCACCGCCTCGTGGAACGACGGCGTGCTCAACGTCGCCGGCGAACACGAGGACGAACACCGCGGGACCCGGCGGACGTACCACCGTCGGTTCCGCTTCCCGAAGGCGATCGACGAGGACGGTATCGAGGCCGAATACCGGAACGGCATCCTGACGGTGCGGCTCCCCGTGACCGTCGAGAGCGCCGTCAGCGGCACGGAGATCGAGATCGAGAGCTGACGCCGCCGCGCTCGGCCCGCGACCCTCGGTCTCCGAGCCCCGTAGTCGCGACGGACCGGCATCGCGCCGGGCCCCCTCCCCGCGAGTTCCGTTCCCGCGTTGTTCCGAACGCGCTCCCGTTCGTGCCGGAGCGACCGGTCGTCAAGTCGGTCGCGCCGACCCCGCACGCCTTTTACTGCCGCGCGCGACGGTCGACGCATGAACCGCGACGAGTTCGCCGCCAGCATCGACCACACCGTCCTCGGTCCGGAGACGACCTGGGACGGCGTGCGGACCGTTCTCGACGAGGCCGCCGCGCACGGGATGAACGCGTGTATCCCGCCGTGCTACGTCGCCGAAGCGGCCGAGTATGAGGCCGAGCCCGCGGCGATCGCCACCGTGGTGGGGTTCCCGCACGGGCAACACGACCCGACGGTCAAGCGCGACGACGTCCGCGAGCTCGTCGGCGACGGCGGCGCGACCGTCCCCGACGTGGAGCTGATGAGCGAGTACCTTCCCGTGAAGGCCTCCGGCGGCGTGGGCTCCTACGAGGAGGCGACGGCCATGCTCGACGCCGGCGCGGTGCGGATCGGCGCGTCGTCCGGCGTGGCTATCGTCGAGGGACACCCGGAGAGCGGGGAGTAACGCTCGTTCGTCGGTACGCAGTCGAAAGGTCGCCCTCGCGCTCGTTCGTCAATAGCGAGCCCGAAGCAGGGCTAACGTTCGTCCGACGACGGGGGGCGCCCGTCGCCGTCGGCGGCGAGCCCGTCACCGGACGGCGATCCGTCGGCGTCCCCGACGGTCCCGTTCCCGGCGTCGCGTCGCTCGTCGCCTCCGACCGCGTCGTCGCCCTCGGCCCCGTCGACGCCGTCGGACTCCGCGCCCTCGATTTCCTCGGGGTCGACGTCGACATCGAAGGCGGAGACCGACTCGGAGAGCGACTCGGCCTGTCCCCGGAGCCGGTCGGCGTTCTCCGCGATGGTGGCGACGGTCGCGGTCTGCTCCTCTGCGGCGGCGGACACCTGCTCGGAGCCGGCGGCGACCTCCCCGCTCACCTCGGCGACGTCCTCGACGCCCTCGACCGCGCGCTGCGTCGACCGCGCCTGGTCCTCGGCCGCCTCGCTGATCTCCTGAACGCCGTGGTTCGTCTCCTCGACGGCGTCGACGACCGCTTCGAGCGACGACGAGGCCTCGCGGACGGTGTCCGCCCCCTCGTCGATCCGCTCGTTCGTCTCGCGGATGTCATCGACCGTCGCGTCGGTCTCCTCGCGGACGGTCGCGATCTGCGACTCGATCTCGGCGGCGGCCTCCTGCGTCTCCTCCGCGAGCTCTTTCACCTCGTCGGCGACGACCGCGAAGCCCTCGCCGGCCTCGCCGGCGCGGGCGGCCTCGATCGAGGCGTTCAGCGCGAGGATGTTCGTCTGCTCGGCCACGTCGGTGATGAACTCCACCACCTCGTCGATCTCGTCCATGCGCTCGTCGAGCGCCTCCATCTGCTCGACCGCGGCCGCGGAGCGCGCCTCGATCGCGTCCATCTCGTCGAGCGCCTCCGAGGCGGCCTCGCGGCCGGACTCGCCGCGCTCCGCGGCGGCCTCGGCGGTCTCCGCGACGGACGCGGCGGACGAGGCGACCTCCTCGATGCTCGCGGAGAGGTCGCTCATCTCGTCGCTCACCTCGTCGAGGCGCTCGTCCTGACTGATCGCGCCGTCGGCGATCTCCTGGATCTGCTCGCTGACGGTCCCGCTCGCGGTCTCGACCTCGTCGGCGCCGGCCGCGAGCTCCGCGCTCGCGCCGTCGACCTCGCCGGCGAAGGCGGCGACCCGCGCGGTGGTCCGCTCCAGCTGGGCCACCATGTCGTTGAACTCCTCGGCGATCTCGCGCATCGCCTCGCGGTCCGCGTCCGGGTCCATCCGGCGCGTGAGGTCACCGTCCGCGACCGCGCCCATCACCTCGCTGTAGTCGGCCGCACGCGCCTCCATGTCGCGAGTGACGGCCTCCGCCTCCTCGCGGGCCGCCTCGGCCTCGTCGGCGGCGGTCTCGGCCTCGGCGATCCGGTCCCGGAGCGAGTCCCGCATCTCCCCGAAGCTCCTGAACAGGCGGCCGATCTCGTCGATCCGTCCGGTCGCCAGGTCGACGTCGAGGTCCCCCGACTCGATCCGCTCGGCGCGGTTGCGGAGCCGCGAGAGCGGGAGCACCGTTCGAGTTCCGAGGACGGCGCCCACGACGCCCAGCGACGCGAGCGTGAGGAGGATGAGGAGCAGCACGGAGTTCCCCACGTCGTTGCGGACGGCGAACGCGGTCGACTGGTCGACGCTCGTGACGGCCACCCAGTCGGTGTCGGGAACGGAGGCGTACGCGTGGACCTGACCGTCGCCGATCCGCGTCGCGGTCGTGGCGTTGCCCTCCCGGATCGCCTCGACGCCGTCGGCGTGTTCCGCCTCGTCGACCGTGCCGTCGATGTCGAGGACGGTCTGCCCGGCGGCGTTGAGGATCATCGTCTCCTCCCCGGTGTCGCTGTTCTGGATGCGTTCGAGCTGCGGCTGGATGCGGGTGACCACGACGAGGTACCGGCCGTCGGCCCGCGGCACCGAGCTGGCGAACGCCATCACCGGGCGATCGTTGAGCACGGGCGACCGGTACGAGCGGTCCGACCGCCAGACCCGGTCGTCCTCGCCGACCCCCTCGGGGACGTCCGCGTCGCTCCACGGCGCGTCGAGGTCGCTCGGCGCGCGCCCCTCTAAGGGGCGTTCGGTGCTGGCGACGACCCGGTCCTGCGCCGCGTCGACGAGGTGGATGCTAACGATGTCCTCGGAGAGCAGCTGGTCTTTCAACAGCACGTACGCCGGCGCGCGCCGGTCGGACCGGAGCGCGTCGGCCGCCGACATCGACCGCGTCTCGGTGCTCATCCGCTCGGTCCACGACCCGATCGCGTCGGCCTGGAGGCCGCCGGTCTCGGCGAGCTGCGTCGTCGCGTCCGACTCCACGGTCTGTTCGGTCTGGAGGTAGGTGAACGCGCCCCCGGCGACGACGACCGCCGCGACCACGAGGAACGCCAGCGCGAACTTCGCGGCGTACCGGCGGCGCACCGCGTTCGGGAGGAGCCGCCCGACCGCGCGCACGAGGCGCTCGAACGAGTCGGGTGCCATCAGTTCACCGCCTCCGGGTCCGTGGGGACCGACAGGTCGCCGGCGACGATCCGCTCGCCGGAGTCGACGATCGCGGCGCGCACGTCGTCGGGGATCACCGGCCCGAGCGTCGTACCGTAGACGAGCGCGACGCCGTCCTCGGCGAGCCCGAGCGCCGTCGTGGAGCCGGTGGCGAGGTCGCCGTCGATCGTCTCCTCGACGGCGTCGTACACCGCGGTGCCGACCCGCTTCACCATCGACGCGAGGATCACGTCGGCGTACCGCGGGTTGCTGCGCGACTGGTCGGAGTCGACGCCGATCGCGTACCGGCCGTACTCCTGGGCCGCCTGAAACACGCCGAGTCCGCTCCCGCCGGCCGCGTGGTACACCACGTCGGCCCCCTGTTCGAACATCTCCGCGGCGGCGGCGTACCCGCCCTCGGGGTCGTCGAACGCGCCGAGGTACGTTGACAGCACCGACACGTCCGCGGTCGCGTGGTCGACGCCGGCGCGGTAGCCGGCCTCGAACTTGCGGACGAGCGGCGAGTCGACGCCGCCGACGTAGCCGACGGTCCGCTCGTCGGGGACGGTCGACCCCGCGCCGACGGACACGTCGCGGTCCGTCACCAGCCCGGCGAGGTGGCCGGCCTGGAACGACCCCTCGTGTTCGCGGAACACGTAGCTCGCCACGTTGTCGCGGTCGACGACCGAGTCGACGATTGCGTACCGCTGGTCGGGGTGCTCGCCCGCGACCGTCGAGAGCGCGTCCGCCTGGAGGAAGCCGATACAGCAGATCAGGTCGTAGGCGGGGTCGGTCGACGACGAGAGGGCGTCCTGCGCGGTCTCGAACTCCGGGATCGAGGTCGGCTCCTCGTTCGCGAACGCCACGTCGTGATCGAGGCGCGCGCGCTGGATGCCCCGGTTCGCGGCGTCGTTGAACGACCGGTCGTCTAGCCCGCCGAGCGCGTAGATCATCCCGACCGTCGCGCTGGCGTCCGCCGCGTTGCGGATCGCGTCTCCCCCGTCGGCCTCGTCGTCCGCCGGTTCGTCGTTGCCGGTGTCTATCGACGCCGAACCGGGGGCCTCGTCGCCGAGGCACCCGGCCAGCGCGCCCGCCACAGCCCCCCCGAGACCGGCGGCGAGCCGCCGTCGAGAGAGCGTCGTGGGTCCCGTCTGCGTCATGTCGCACCGGTTTCGACCGAGGGCTAAAACGCCTCGGAGCAAATTATCAATGATAATAGTAAACCGCGCTCACAGCCCCGGCGGTCCGGTCACTACCGTTCCCCGAGGCTGAGAATCCAGTCGGACGGATTTATAACCTGAGCGCGTACGAAGGGGTATGAGCCACCAACCGGGATCGCGTGGATTCGACCTCGACGCGGCGTTCAAGGCGTTCGGCGCGGTCGGGATCGCCATCTCCGCCGCGCTCACCGTGGCCGTGCTGGCGCTGACCGACCCGTTCGGCGAGTACGTCACCGCGTCGCCCGCCCTGCTCGGAACGCTGTTGTACGGCGCGCTCGTCGTCGCGGTCGGCTACACGACGTACGCCCTCCGTCGGCGCTGACGGTCGCCGCGCGCTCCTCGCCGGGAGACATAAACCGCTTGCCGGCGGAGCGTGACCCATGACCGACGAGCCGACCGACGCGGCGGTAGAGCGATTTCTCGACCGGGCGACGGCCGCCTTCGACGACTACGACGAGGGGTACGCCGACGCGGACGCGACGCTCGCGATGCTCCGTACCCACGTGGACGAGCTGTCGGCGAGCGTCGAGGATCAGGCGGACGGCGAGGAGTAGGGTGTGAGGCGCCGGGCGCGAAGGGGACGGGCCTACGGGTGCGCGCCGATCAGCTCTCGCACGCGGCCGACGTACTCCGCGAACGCGGCGTCGCCGCGGTCGCGCGGGCGCTCGACGTCGACATCGACGACCTCGCGGACGCGGCCGGGCTCGGCGGCCATCACGACGACCCGGTCGGCGAGCGTCACCGCCTCCGCGACGTCGTGCGTGACGAAGAGGACGGTCTTTCCCGTCGACTCCCACACGTCGAGTAGCTCCCGCTGGAGCATCTCGCGGGTCTGAGCGTCCACCGCGCCGAACGGCTCGTCCATCAGCAGCAGGTCCGGGTCGACCGCGAGCGCCCGCGCGATGGCGACGCGCTGTTTCATCCCGCCCGACAGCGACTTCGGGTAGGCGCCGCGGAACTCGGTCAGCCCGACGAGGTCGAGCATCTCGTCGACGCGCGCCTCGCGCTCGGCGGCCGATCGGTCGCTCCGTTCGAGCCCGAACCCGACGTTCTCCTCGACCGTGAGCCACGGGAACAGGTGGTACTCCTGGAAGACGACGCCCATGTCCGTCGTCGGCCCCGTGACCTCGGTGCCGTCGAGGAGGACGCGACCGTCGGTCGCCTCGGTCAGCCCGGCCACGACCCGGAACAGCGTCGTCTTCCCGCAGCCGGACGGGCCGACGAGACAGACGAACTCCCCGTCGGCGACCGAGAAGGACACGTCGTCGAGCGCGCGCACCGAGCCGCCCTCGCCGTCGCCGGGGTACGTCTTCCCGACCCCGTCGAGCGCGACGCTGGCCGCCGCGGTGGGGGGAGTCTCCCCGTCGCGTCCGGCCGCGCCGTCTCCGTTCACGCCCGCCACGCTAACGCCCTCCGTTCGACCGCGCGGAACGCGACGTCGACGAGCAGGTACATCAGGCTCAACACGAGGATGTACGCGATCGCCCGGTCGACGCGCAGGTTGTTGCTGGCGCGGATGATCTCGCGGCCGACCCCGGGGACGCCGAATATCTCCGAGGCGACGACGAGCATCCAACACCGTCCCAGTCCGGTCCGGATCCCGGTCATGATCCCCGGCAGCGACGCCGGCAGGACGATCGACCGGACCGCGTCGAGGTCGCCGCGGACGCCGAGGGTCCGCCCCACGTCGAGGAGGTCCTCGCTCACGCCCTCCACGGCGCCGTACGCCGCGTAGAAATTGATCCAGAACGCGCCGACCGCGATGATGAACGCCGCGCCCCAGTCGTTGATCCCGAACCAGGCGATCGCGAAGCCGATCAGCGCGAGCGGCGGGACGGGGCGCAGGGTGCGGACGAGCGGCGCCGTCAGGTCGTCCAGCAGGCCGCTCCAAGCGAACGCGACGCCGGCGGCCACGCCGAGACCCGTTCCGGCGACGGTGCCGGGGATCCAGTGGCGGACGCTCTGATACAGCGCCGTCGTCATGTCTCCCGACGCGAGCTCGCCGGCGAACGCCCCGGCGACCGCGACCGGCGAGGGGAGGACGAACGGATCCTGGGTGAGCGAGACGGCGTGCCAGACGAGGAGGAACCCGACGACCCCCGCGGCGCCCCGGAGGAGCCGCCGCCCGTCTCCGAGCCCGACGCCGGCGAACGCGCCGTCCTCGTCGACGCGCGATGCGGTTTCGGTCGCCATCAGAGCGAGTCGTACACCCCGAGGTCGAATATCTGGTCGTTCGACAGCTGTTCGTCGGTCTGGCCGTTATCGGCCGCGAACTCGGCGAACACCTGCGTCGCGTCCGTGATCTCGGCGGGGTCGGTGATGAAGTTCGACAGCGGCGAGTCGAGCGCCTTCCGCGCGCGGTCGACTGGCATCCCGATTCCCTCCTCGACGTGGCCCGCGGTCGCGTCGGGGTTCTCCTCGATGAAGTCGGTCGCGCGGACGTGCTGTTCGAGGAACTGCGCCGCGATCGGGGAGTCCCGGACCCCGTCGCTCATTAGGGTGACCGCGGCGGGCTGGCCGGGGAGGACCTCGGCGGCGGTCCGCAGCATCTCCACCGACGACCCCTCCGCCTGCGCGATGGTCGGCACCGGCTCCATGATCGAGGTGCCGTCGATCTCGTCGTTGGCAATCGCCTGCCAGACGGAGCTCGCCCCGCTGATCTCGATGATCTCCACGCTGTCGTTCGCTTCGAGGTCGACGCCGACATCGCGGAGCCAGAAGCGCAACAGCACGTCGGGGACGCTCCCCTGCGGGAACGTGCCGAAGGTGAACGGTTCGCCCTGCTCCTCCTCCCACGCCGCGAACGCGTCGGCGCCCTGCTGTTCGAACGTCTCGTGGAACGAGGACTCGGCCATGATCCCCATCGGCTCCCGGATGTTCGCGGCGGTCACCCGCGCGGCGATACCGCGGTCGATCGCGATCATCGCGGGCACGATCCCGAACATCGCGATGTCGATGTCGCTGCCGCCGAGCGCCTGAACGATGTCGGGGCCGTTGCCGAACTCCTGGCCGGTGACCTCGGCGTCGACCTCGGAGAAGTATCCCTCGCCCTCCATCACGTACCACTGGAGGTCGGGGTAGATCGGCATGTGCGCGACCGTGATCTCGTCGAGCCCGCCGCTCCCGCCGCCGAGGCAGCCGGCGAGGCCGACCGTCGCAGTTCCGCCCGCGGCCGCGAGGAACGACCGCCGCGACGCTGTCCGCGTTGAGTCGTACATACCTACGGAAGCGGCCCCGCGGGCAACACTCTCGCGTCACCAGCAACGGAAGCGCGTTCCGGTGACGGCGGAAGACGACGGAAGTGGCGTTTCGAGGGTTCAAAGCCCCGTACACCGGAGATACGCCGAAAACACTCGTCACCGAACGACGCAAATATTGCTGGCGGGTGCCGCCGAGCGCTCCGGTTCCCGGTGGTCGCTCGCGGCGGCGCTCACGCCCCCTCGGCCGGCTCCTCGTCGAACAGCCCCAAGTCCTCGGCGACGAGGTCGGCGAGCCGGTCTTTGATCGCCGGATCGACCTCCGCGACGGCCTCGCCGCCGTGTTTCTGGTCGTTGTGTTTATCGAGCGCGTCCGCGAGGTCGTCGAGGGGCACGCGGGTCTCCGTCTCGCACTCGTCGCACACGATCGGGACGGACGGCTCGTCGGTGGACATTACGCCGACAATCGCCCGTGGCGGATATATGCCTTCGGGCGGCGGGTCGAGACGGGCGCCCGGAGCCGGCGCCGCGAACCGCCACCGTCTACTGGGGGCGCCGCGCACTGCCCGTCATGGACGTTCTCGTGACGGGGGCCGCGGGCGGGATCGGCGGCGGCGTCGCGCGCTCGCTCGCCGCCGCCGGCCACGACGTGCTCGGCGTCGACCGCGACGCGGACGGGCTCGCCGACCTGCCCGAGGCGGTCGAGACCGCCGTCGTCGACCTCCGCGACGAGGCCGCCGTCCGCGACCTGCTCGCCGACCGTCCCCTGGACACCGTCGTCTCCTGCGTCGGCGGCTACGAGATCGCGGCAGTCGAGGACGCCTCGGTCGAGGCGTTCCGGCGACAGCTAGAGACGAACCTGACCGCGGTCCACGTGACCGTCTCCGCGGCGCTCCCGACGCTCCGCGAGCGCGGCGGACGGGTCGTGGTCGTCGGGTCGATGGTCGGGTCGGTCGCGCTGCCGTACCACGGCGCGTACAGCGCCGCGAAGGCGGGGCTCGACGGCTACGTCGACGCGCTCCGCCGGGAGGTCGCGCCCCGCGGGGTCGACGTGGCGCTCGTCGAGCCCGGTCCCGTCCGGACCGGCTTCAACGAGCGGGCGGCCGCCGCGGTCGAGGCCGCCGACGGCGACGGGCCGTACGCCGCCGCATACCGCGCGTTCGAGGGGTACTCCCCGGCGGCCACGGACGTCGAGACCGTCGTCGAGCGCGTGGTGACGGCGACGACCGCCGACCGACCGCGAACGCGGTATCGGGTGAGCCGCCGAGCGCGGTGGCTACCGCGGCTCGGTCGCGTCCTCCCCGACCGGCTGTACGACCGGCTCGTCCGCGCCGGGCTCCCCGGCGGACTCCTGTGGCGGCTGCTTCACCGGTGAGTCGCGGGGCGTCGCCGCTCACCGCCGACCAGGGAATCAGTCGTCGGCCGCGCCGGACGCCCCCTCCGACTCCTCCGCGTCGTCCGCGGTCTCGGCCTCGCCGGGGGCGCCCCCGGACTCCGACGGCGCGTCCGCATCGTCCGCCCGCGCGTAGAACTCCTCTGGGGAGGCGTCGATCCGCTCGAACTCGCCGAAGTCGCGCTCGTGGTGGCGGATCATCTGTTCGACGATCCACGCGCTGTACCGCTCCGAGAACGCCCAGTCGGCGTCCGCGTCGTCGACCTCGAACCGGCCGTCTGTGGCGAGCGCGGCGTACAGGTGGTAGAAGCCGAGGACTACGTCGCCGAAGTCCCGCGCCTCGCCGCCGATCTCGCGGCGCTTCTCGGCGAGTTCCTCGCGGCCCGCGTCGGTGAGCGCGAAGTACTTGCGGTCGGGCTCGTCCGCGCGCTCGACGCGCTCGGCGACGCCCTCCTCCTCGAACTTGTAGAGGATCGGGTAGACGGAGCCGTAGGAGGGCTCCCAGTGGCCGCCGCTGATCTCGGTTATCTCGCCGAGCAGCTCGTACCCGTATCGCGGGCGTTCGTCGAGCAGCTCCAAGACGAGGTACGAGATCAGTCCTTTCGGCGGGCCGCTTTTCCGCATCGTCCCGACTTTTCGGGGTCGCGTCGAAAGGGTTTCGGTCACGGCGACGGCGAGCGGCGCGAGTCGCGACGACCGGAGCGGTTCGCGGGCGTCGGTGACCCGAGCGGACGGGGGCGGGTGTGATGCGCTAATAATATGAATCGCGGTGGCGCGTGCCTGCGAGCGGCCCTTGGCCGCGAGGAGCACGCGCGAGGGGGTCGGGCGCGACGAGGGCGACCGACGGGAGCCCGAAGACGCGCCCGACGAGGCTGGGGAGGTGTGAGGTGCGGTCGCGGGCGGGACTCGAAGGGGCAGTCGGGAGGCGGCCGCAGGCGACGCGAGCACCGCAGGAACGAACGGAGTGAGTGACGAGGAGCGCGGCGAGCGTGCGACCGCCTCCCGACTGGGGCTTCGGGATGTTCGTGCCGATCGACCGGTCATAAGAACTCACGTACTGCCGAGCGGCTGGGGCTTCGAAACCACTGGTGCCGGCTTCGACTCGGGCACGACCGGGGACGAGCCGACGGATTACAGCGCGTCGGGACGACCCGCAAACCCCTAAGTCGCGCGGCCCGAACCCGACGTATGGTCGAGGCTCCACAGACCGCCGAAGGGTGGTTCTCGCTGCACGACTTCCGATCGATCGACTGGGACGCCTGGCGCGAGGCGCCCGAGTCTGAGCGGCAGCGAGCGATCGAGGAGGGCGAGGCCTTCCTGAAACACCGCGAGCTGGTCGCCGACGCCGAGGACGGCGAGTCGGCGCTGTTCTCGGTGCTGGGACACAAGGCGGACCTCCTCTTCCTCCACTTCCGGCCGTCGCTCGACGACCTCTCCGCGATCGAGCGCCGCTTCGAGGACACCGCGCTCGCGAAGTTCACCGAGCGCGAGACCTCCTACGTCTCCGTCACAGAGGTGTCTGGCTACGTCTCGGACGACTACTTCGAGGAGGGCGCCGACGCCGTCGACGAGGGGCTCAAGCGGTACATCGAGGGCAAGCTGAAGCCCGACATCCCCGACGAGGAGTACGTCAGCTTCTACCCGATGAGCAAGCGCCGCGGCGAGGAACACAACTGGTACGATCTTGACTTCGAGGAGCGCGCCGAGCTGATGGCGGGCCACGGCGAGGTCGGCAAGGAGTACGCCGGCAAGATCAAGCAGGTGATCGCCTCCTCCGTCGGCTTCGACGACCACGAGTGGGGCGTCACGCTGTTCGGCGCGGACCCGACCGACATCAAGGACATCGTCTACGAGATGCGGTTCGACCCGGCCTCCTCCCGCTACGGCGAGTTCGGCGACTTCTACGTCGGCCGGCGGTTCCCGCCGCGCGACCTCGACGCCTTCCTCGGCGGCGAGACGGTCCCGACCGGGCGCGTCCCCGAGCAGGACAGCGCCGGCCACCCGCACGGCGAGGGCGGTCACGGCGAGGGCGGTCACGGCGACGACGCGCACGGTCACGGTCAGGGCCACGACCATTCGGGTGCGGGCGGCGGCTCCGCGCACGGCGACCACCCCCACGGCGAGGGGGAGGCCGGCGGCGAGGGCGACCACCCCCACGGCGAGGACGAGGGCGACGGCGGGGCCTCGGACGAGGATATCCGCGGCGAGCTCGCCGACCTCGACATCTACGCCGGGAAGCCGCACGGCGAGGACGTGTACGCCACCGTGCTGTACAGCGAGGCCGACGTGGACGAGCTGTTCGACGAGGTCGAGGGGCTCCGCGGCAACTTCGACCACTACGGCACCCACGTCAAGACCGCGGTGTACGAGGGGCGCCACACCGACCGCGCCGCCGTCGTCTCGATCTGGGACACCGCGTCGGCGGCGGAGACCGCGGCGGGGTTCCTCTCGGAGCTGCCCGACATCGTCGCCCGCGCCGGCGAGGAGTCCGGCTTCGGCACGATGGGGATGTTCTACACCGTCAAGCCCGACTACCAGACGGAGTTCGTCGACACCTTCGACGACGTGGGCGACCTGCTCGCCGAGATGGACGGCCACGTCGAGACCGACCTGATGGTGAACACCGAAGACGAGAACGACATGTTCATCGCCAGCCAGTGGAACGCGAAGGAGGACGCGATGGGCTTCTTCCGGTCCGACGAGTTCTCCGAGACCGTCCAGTGGGGCCGCGACGTGCTCGCCGACCGCCCGCGCCACGTCTTCCTGGCGTAGCGGCGCCCGACTGGCGAGGATTTTTATACATAGTCGGCGGCGAACCGTCGGCGTGTCCGCCGACCGCGTGCGCTTCCGCCGACCGCCGGGTTTTAGGTGTCGTTGCGGCGAACGGGTGGCCATGTTCGACACCATCGTGGTCGCGACCGACGGCTCCGACAGCGTTCAACGGGCCGTCTCGGTCGCGGTCGACGTGGCGGCGCGGTTCGACGCCGAGGTCCACGCGGTGTACGTCGTCGACGCCGGCGAGGTGGAGTCGTCGCCCGACACGGTCCGGGAGGATCTCCGCGACGCGCTCGACGATCAGGGGAGCGACGCGCTCGACCGCGTCGCGGACGCGGCCCACGACCGCGACGGCGACCTCGACGTGACCATCGAGGTCCGCGAGGGCCGTCCGGCCTCGGAGATCGACGCGTACGCTCGGTCTGCCGACGCGGACCTCGTCGCGATGGGCACCCGCGGCCGCCACGGCGAGAACCGCTTTCTCATCGGCTCCGTCGCCGAGCGCGTCGTCCGGACCTGCCCGGTCCCGGTGCTGACGGTCCGACAGCTGACCGACGAGGACCCTCGGCGGACGACGATCTGAGCGTCGCGAAGGCGACGCGACCGCCGCTCGCCGCGAGAGCGGCGGAGTTTTCCGGCTGCCGCCCGCCTCGACGGTATGGACGACGACCTCATCGAGACGGGGGATGCCCCCCGGTCGCGGTACACGAAGCTGCCGGGGAAGGGCTTCTTTTACCCGGACTCGCTGGACGACGAACGCGCGGAGCGGCAGGCGAGGGAGGCGATCGAGGGCAGCGAGGCGGTCGTGATCGCCGACGGCGACGCCGACGGTCTCGCCTGCGCCGCGATGATCCGCGAGGCGTACGACGCCGCCCTCGACGTCGGACCCTTCGAGGACGCCGTCGCGGCCCGGCTCGAAGGCGAGAGCGGGAGCGACGAGCCGGACGAGCCCGCGGCGGACGACGAGGGGGAGGGCGACGACGACCCCCTCGGCGACGCCCACGCCGAGTCCCCGGTCGGGCTGGTCTCGGCGGGGCCGTACTCGATCGACACCGCGCTCGAACGCGTCGAAAAGTACGCCGACGACGGGATCGACCTGTTCGTCTGTGACCTCTGCCCCGACGACTACGAGTGGATCGCGGAGCCGTTAGCGGAGCTGGCTGACTCGACCGACGCGATCCGGTGGTTCGACCACCACCAGTGGGACGACGAGACCGCCGACGCGGTCCGCGAGGCCGGCGTCGACCTCGTCGTCGGCGAGTCGGACGAGGAGTGTACCGCCGACGTGACGCTCCGGTCGCTCGACTACGCCTTCGACGACCGCTGGGCCGAGCTCGCCGAGGTCACGCGCGACCACGACCTCTGGCTCAAGGAGGACCCTCGCTCCGACGACCTCGCCGACTACTCCTACTGGGCCGGCGCCGAGGAGTACGCGGCCGTCGTCGGCGCGTACGGCGTCGACCTCCCGGAAGCGGTGCGGTCGTTCGTCGCGGAGCGCCGGGTCGAGAAGGAGGCGCGCATCGACCTCGCGGTCGACCGCGCGGTCACGCATGAGGTCGGCGACTGGCGCGTCGCGGTCACCTACGGCCGCTGCTCGCAGAACGAGGTCGCGGAGCGCCTCCGCGAGGCGGGGGCCGACGCCGCCGTGATCGTCAAGCCCGCCGGCTCCGCCTCGATCCGGGGGTCGGACGACTTCCGGCACGCCCACGAGGTCGCCGGCCGAGTGAACGGCGGCGGGCACCCGCAGGCGGCGGGCTGTAAGCCCGACATCTACGACGACATGCTGGACTACGCCCACCACTGGAGCACCGAGGGACAGGCGTGTAAGCGCGTCATCCTCGCGGCGTTCGAGGCCGTCGCCGAGGAAGTCGAGGCCGAGGCGAGCGGCGCCGACGAGGCCGCGGCGGCCGAGTAGGACAATGGCCGGCATCTTCGTCGCCGGAGAGACGCTCGTCGACTTCGTGCCCGACTCCGGGGAGACGCTGCGGGAGGTCGACAGCTACGCCCACCGGCCCGGCGGCGCGCCCGCCAACGTCGCGGTCGGGCTCGCGCGGCTCGGCTCGCCGCCGGCGTTCTGGACGCGCCTCGGCGACGACGCGTTCGGCGACTTCCTCGCCGAGACGCTCGCCGCGGCGGAGATTCCGGAGACGCACGTCGAGCGCGTCGAGGGGAAGACGACGCTCGCCGTGGTGTCGCCGCCCGGCGAAGGCGGGCCGCGGTTCTCCTTCTACGGCGACCGCGACGCGACGTTCGGGTTCGACCCGGACGCAGTCCCGACCGAGGCGCTGACGGGCGACGACGGCGCGGCGTCGCCGGCGGGCGCGAGCGCGCCGCCGTGGGTCCACCTCGGCGGCGTGGCGCTGACGCACTTGCGGGGGCGGGCGGCCACCCGCGAGCTCCGCTCGGCGGCGACCGCCGCCGGGTGTCCCGTCTCGTTCGACGTGAACTACCGCTCCGACCTGGTGCCGCCGGAGACGGCGGAGGCGGCGTCGACCGCGGTCCGCGAGACGGTCGCCGAGAGCGGCGTCGTGCTGTGTAGCGACGAGGACGCCGCCGCGGCCGGACTGTCGACGAGCGAGGGCGGGGAACTGGCCCGCGACCTGCTCGCGCTCGGCCCCCACACCGTCGTCGTCACGCTCGGCCGCGACGGCGCGCTCGCGGTCAGTACCGACGACGCGCCATGGGGGGCCACGACGGTCCGGCACGACGGGTTCCCGGCGGAGGCGGTCGACGCGACCGGCGCCGGCGACGCGTTCACCGCGGGCCTGCTCTCGCGGCTCGCGGGGAGTGCCGAGTCTGAGTCCGGAGCCGACGCGGAGGCGCTCCGCGAGGCGGTCGGGTTCGGCAACGCGACCGCCGCGCTCTCGGTCCGGTCGGTCGGCGGGATGGGGTCGATCCCGTCGCGCGAGGAGGTGGAAGCGCTCCTCGCGGAACGGGAGTGAGAGGGAGAACGGCGGCGTCGAAGGGAAACGGAGGGGGAGCGCCGGAGAGCGCGGCGCTGCCTACGAGGCGGACGGCGACATCTCGATGTTGAGGCTCTTCTGGACGAGCTGGGTGAACGCCATCGAGCAGAGGAAGTACCAGAGGATCCACATTTGGATCGGGCCGACGATCCCCGTGTCCCAGGTGACGGTGCCCGCGAGCGGGACGACGAGCTCTTGGGCGGCGACGGCCGGGTACGCGGCCTCAGACCCGCGGTAGCCGATCACCCAGAACATCCAGAGGAACGCCGGAATGGTGAGGAACATGATCCACACCATCGGGCGGAACTGCTCTTTGAACATGCCGAGCTGGTCGCCCATCGCCTCCATCTGCTCTTCTTGGATCTCGTCGAGCGCCTCGTCGTCGTCGCGCTTCTCGGCCTCCTTCCGGCGCTCCTGGATGTCCTTCATCCGCTCCTGATACGCGCCCATCTTCTCCATGTCCATGAGCCCGGCGCGCAGCAGCGTCGAGTACATCCCCGTGCCGAGCGCGATGACCATGATGACGACGTAGAAGGGGACGACGTTCAGAAGGGGGCCGAGGACGACGTCGATGCCGCCGGCGATCGCGTTCCGGACCGGCGAGACCGCGTAGCCGACGAACGCGCCGAGCGTCGCCAGCCCGGCCAGCTTATCCCACTTCGACCAAGAGGTCGTCTCCGGCGTCTCAACGTCGCCGCCGCCCGAGTCGTCCTCCATCCCGGCCTCGATGTCGTCGCGGTCGGCAAGCGCGAAGCCCTCCTCGCCGTCGACGAGGATCTCCTTCTCGATGAGCCGGCCCCACTGTCCGCTGGTGATCTGGTCGCGGACGTCGACCCAACGCACCTCGCCGCCGCTAGCGTTGTCGAGGACGGTTTCGATGGCGTCCCGCATCTCGCCGTCCTCGCGGACCAGCGAGCGGACTCGCCGTTCGACTTTGCTCATTAGCGGCCGGTTAGCGGTCGACGGTTAAGAACCTTGTAGGATCGTCGCTCGGTCGGCCCCCGGCGTCGGTCGGACTGGCACCCGGCCACGCGGCGGATTGGTCCCCGGCCACGCGGCGGATTGGTCCCCGGCCACGCGGCGGATTAGCTCTCGACGACATCGCGGATCCGAGCGAAGACCTCGTCCGGGGTCGCCTCGCCGTCGACCTCGACGAGGACGCCCTCGTCGCGGAAGTGGTCGATCACGGGCTCGGTGTTGTCGTAGAACACGTCGAGCCGCTCGCGGGCGGTCTCCTCGGTGTCGTCCTCGCGCTGGATCAGCTCGCCGCCGCACTCGTCGCAGACGCCCGGCTCCTCGGGCGGCTGGAAGTCGACGTGGTAGTTCGCGCCGCAGTCGTCGCAGACGCGGCGCCCGGTGAGCCGGTCGACGAGCACTTCCTCGTCGACGTCGAGGAGGATGACGGCGTCGAGGTCGGTGATCTCCGAGAGGTACTCCGCCTGATCGAGGTTGCGCGGGTAGCCGTCGAGGACGAACCCGTCGGCGTCGCCGATCGCGGCCTCGACGATCTCGTTGACTACCGGGTCCGGCACCAGCTCGCCCGCCTCCATGAACGAGCGCGGCGTGCCGTACTCCGTCTCCATGTCCTTGTTCGCGCGGAGCGCGTCGCCGGTCGTGACGTGCTCGACGCCGTACGCGTCGGCCAGCTTCGCGCTCTGCGTCCCTTTCCCGGCACCCGGCGCCCCCAGCAGCAGAATTCGGTGACTCATATCGGAGCGGTCGCGGGCCGCCCCTAAAGGCTTGAAGATTCCGGCCAACCCTACTCGTCGGCGTCGGACTCGTCGGGGGTCGCGGACGCGTCTCCCTCCGCGGCCGTCTCCCCGTCGGCGCGCAGCCGCAGCCCCATCTCCAGCTCGAAGCTCTCGGCGTCGGAGGTCTCGAAGCCGATCTTCTTGTACAAGGAGACGGCGGCGCGGTTCCACCGCTCCACCGTGAGCCACACCTTCTCGACGCCGTTCGCCTGCCCGTGGCCGAGCAGTCCGCGGATGAGGTGGGTGCCGATCCCGGCACGCTGGTACTCCTGATGGACGAAGATCGCCAGCTCGTAGGCGTCGCCGTCGGGGACGAGCGTCGCGTGGCCGGCGGCCGCGTCGTCGCACCAGGCGATCACGTTGTAGCAGTCGTCGGCGAGGATGGCGTCGAGCCACTCGCGGATGCGCTCCTCGCCGCCGGGCGGGATCCCCTGCGCGCGGTCCGCCGGGTCGAAGGCGTCGTACATCTCGACGAGCGACTCCCTGGCCGCCGGGTCGCCCTCGTACGGCCGGACCTCGATCCGGCGGTCCTCGCGGTCGGTGAACGCGGTCGGCGGCGGCGGGAACTCGTCCGCCACCGCGTCCGGGTAGCCTCGGTCGCTCATCTGACCAGCGTGACCGATGTCTTGGCGTTCAACAGGACGAACTCCGCGATCGACCCGATCGTGATCTTCCCCATCGGACTCGTGTGTCCGCCGCCCAAGACGATCTCCTCGAACCCCTCCGTCTCGGCGATGTCCACCAGCCGACTCCCGGGGTCGCCCTCGACGCGTCGCACCTCCGCGTCGATCGCCGCCTCCTCGACCGCCGCCTCGGCGCGCTCGACGACCTCGTCGGGGGACACTGAGGAGTCCTCGTTGTCCACCACCGCGATCGTCAGGTCGTCGCTCGCGACCGCCGCGCGCTCGACCGTCCGGTCGAGCGCGCGGAACGAGTCGTCGCTGCCGCCGATCCCGCAGAGCACCTTCATGCCCAACCCCTCCACGCGACGGTACAAAAGTGGATCTCCGAGCGGACCGCCACCGACAAGGCTTTTGTTCGCCCGCGGAGTGTCGCACGTATGAGCGATCCCTCCGGCTCGACGGCCGACTCGGCCGACGGGACCGGCGACGCCGCCACGGACCGGTCACTCTCCGACGACGACGGCGACCCCGATCCGCACGCCGGCGACGAACCGGACGCGGAGACGACCGCCGGGGCGTCGGGGGCGTCCGGAGACGAGGCGGACGCGACCGACGACGTGCCGCGGGATGTCCGCAAGTACGAGCGGTTCAAGAAGATGGACGGCGCGCGCTACGAGCGCGTCAACGAGTTCCTCCGCGACCGGACGTACATCACCGCCCGCGAGTGGGCGATCGCCCGGCTCTGCGCCGACTTCCGGACGGAGACCGGCGTCGAGATGACGAAGATCGGCGAGAACCTCCCGGAGCTCATCCCCTTCATGACCGACACGTACACGCCGCAGGCGGTGAACCAGGCGCGCTACTCTTTCGAGGAGAAGGTGACGAAGGCGGGGGCGACGTTTCTCTACGGCGCGATGTCCGGGTTCTTCACCGCCGAGGACTTAGACGAGATGATGTACGAGGTGACCGAGGTCGCGAAGTTCCTCCTGGAGGTCGAGGGCGTCGACCTCGCCGTCGCCGACGAGTTGGAGGCCGAAGACAGGATCAGCGAGGTGATGCGCGAGGTGCGAGCCTCCTCGGCCGACCTCCGGGGCGAGGAGGTGCGCTGCCCCGAGTGCGGCCACGTCCACGAGCCGGCAGAAGAGTGACCATGGACCACTTTCCGGAAGCGATCAACGCGACGCCCGACCCGACCCTCGTCGTCGACGGCGACGGGGTCGTCCACGCCGGGACGCCGAGCGTTGAGACAGTGTTCGGGCTCGATCCGGACGACCTCTCCGGCCGAGCGATCGGCGACGTCTTCGAGGATCCGACCGAACTGGACTGGGGACGCGTCGCGTCGCCGCCCCCCGTCGCCGACCGAGACGACGGCGAAGCGGGCGCAGCCGGAGGCGCGGAGGGGGTTGCGCCGGGGGGTGCCGAGGGGAGCGCACCCGGAGACGGCGAGGAGAGTGCCCCCCTTGGCGGCGAGGAGGCGAGAGCCGAACGAGACGGGTCTCGACACGACGTGACGGCGCTGATCGAGACGACGCGCGCCGGCGAGGCGCGGTCGATGGCGGACGGGTTCGAACTGGCCGTGCGCCGCGGGGACGGCGTCCTCGTCCCGGTTCGGGTCAGCGTCGGCCCGTTCGAGCTCGGTGGCGACCCGTACGCGGTCGTCACGGCGATCGACGTCACGAACGAGCGAACGCGGCGGCTGGCGCTCCAGCGCCGCACGAAGACGCTCGAATCCCTCCACGAGGCGACCAGAGAGCTGCTGAAGACGACCGACAGGGAGACGGCCGCCGAGGCGGCGGTGTCGTACGTCGACGACGTGCTGGGCCACCCGATCGCCGCGATATGGCTGTACGACGAGCGGGAAAACGCGCTCGAACCGATCGTCTGGACGGACACCGCGGACGACGTCGTCGGCGAGCATCCGACGTTCGCGGCCGACGAGCCGAGCATCACCTGGGAGGTCTTCGAGAGCGGCGAGCCGACGTACGTCGCGGACGTCCACGACGACCCCGACCGCCACAGCGACGACGCCACGATCCGGAGCGAGCTCGTCGTCCCGCTCGGGCGGTACGGCGTGTTGAACGTCGGCGCGACGGCCCCGGAGGCCTTCGACGACTCCGACCTCGCGGTGGCGCGCATCTGGGCGGCGACGGTGACGATGGTGCTGGTCCGCATCGAGCGCGAGCGGCAGCTCCGGCGGCGCGAGGCGGAGATCGCGCGCGAGCGCGACCGGTTAGAGGAGTTCGCCAGCCTCGTGTCGCACGACCTCCGAAGTCCGCTCAACGTCGCCACTGGAAACCTCGAGATCGTCACGGAGCGGCTCGCGGAGGAGTCGGTCGACGTGGAGGAGCTGGGCGCGGTCGAGCGCTCGCTCGACCGGATGGACGTGCTCATCGAGGACCTGCTCGCGCTGGCGCGGCAGGGCGCCAGCATCGACGAGACCGAGCCCGTCGCGCTGCCCGACCTCGTCGCGGAGTGCTGGGAGACCGTCGACACCGAGTCGGCGACGATCGCGGTCGAGACGGACGCCGTCGTCGCCGCGGACCGCAGCCGCCTGCGACAGGCCCTCGAGAACCTCATCGCCAACGCGGTCGCCCACGCCGGACCCGACGTGGCGGTCACGGTCGGGGCGCTCGACGACGGCTTCTACCTCGAAGACGACGGCCCCGGCGTCGACCCCGGAGACCGCGGAGAGGTGTTCGAGGCGGGCGTGACGACGGACCACGACGGGACCGGGTTCGGACTGAAGATCGTCGCCGAGGTCGCGGAGGCGCACGGCTGGGCGGTCGAGCTCGCCGAGAGCGAGGCCGGCGGGGCCCGGTTCGAGTTCCGCGGCGTCGACCTCGACCCGGGCGACGGGTAGGCGGGCGGAGGCGCGGGCCGAGCGCGCCCGTCAGTCGTCGGCGGGCGCCGCGCCGGCCGGGTCGAGCCCGTCGCCGTGACCCGGGACGGTGCCGTCGTCGTTCCAGCCGCGGAGCGCGTAGTACTCGGAGAGCGCCGCGTCGAACCCGTCGATGGCGTCGGCGTACGGGAGCGTGTCGTCGCTCCGGTCGAAGCCGCGGGCGTTGTTGAACGCGCGCTCTAACTCGACGACCCGGGCGCCGAGCGACTGGAGGTCGTCGTAGTCGGCGTCGAGCAGCGCCGCGAGCCGGTCGTCGGTCACGGTTCCCCGCGAGAACTTACAGACCACCGCCGAGTCGAGGACCGCGTTGCGGTTCTCCTTCGCGACGAGCTTCGGCGGCTTCCCGTCGAGGCCCTGCGGGTCGAACGCCTCGTCGGGGTCGACGAGCGGGTACTCGTACGGGTAAAACTCCCCGTACATGTGGTCCGCGCCGCGGTTCGCGGTCGCGAACGCGAGTCCCTGCCCGTTGAGCGCGCGGCCGTCGTGGCCGGAGAAGGCCATCCCCTTGACCGTCCAGTCGTCCGCGCCGAACTCCTCGTGTGCGCGGTGGACGCCCTCCGCGAGCTTGTCGCCGACGCCCTCGCGATAGGCGATCTGCTCGACGAGCGAGCGGACGAGGTCCGCGTTGCCGAACTCGTCTTCGCTCTCTAAGAACATGGAGACGACGTCGCCACAGGAGATGGTGTCCATCCCGAGCTCGTCGCACAGCTCGTTGGCGCGCATCACGTCGACCACGTCGTCGACGCCCGCGTTCGAGCCGAACGCCATCACCGTCTCGAACTCCGGGCCCTCCGTCTCGACGCCGGTCGCCTCGTCGCGGGTGGGGAGCTTACAGGCGAACGCGCACTGCGAACAGGTCCCCTTCTCGTACTTCTTCTCCTCGACGCGGTCGCCGGAGATGCCCTCGACGCCCTCGAAGGAGGTCTCCGCGAAGTAGTACGACGGGAGGGCGTCGACCTCGTTCGCCAGCTCCGTCACGCTCGTCGTTCCCTGCCGTTTCATGATCGAGTCGGAGGTGGCCGCCTCGCGGTGGACCTCGGCCGCCTCGTCGGGCCAGTCGACCTCGATTTCGGCGTCCGCGTCGCCGGCGAACGTGAGCGCCTTCACGCCCTTCGCACCGAGGACGGCGCCCAGCCCGCCGCGGCCGAACGCCCGGGTGTCGGAGGTCATGACCGACGCGAAGCGGACCTCGTTCTCGCCCGCGGGTCCGACGCAGGCGACGTGTTCGGGACCGAGGTCGTGCGTCTCGGCGAGCCGATCGGAGACCGCCGACACCTCGGCCTGCTCCAGGTCGTCGACCGCCTCGAAGGTCACGTCCGGCTCGCCGTCCGGCCCGACCTCGCGGACGTGGACCGCGAGCAGGTCGTCGCTCACGCCCGTGATCTCGACGGCCGCGTACCCCGCGCCGGTGAAGTTTCGCGAGAGGAATCCCCCAGCGTTCGACGAGCAGAGGCCGTTCGTGAGCGGCGAGACGGCCGTGGCGGCCATCCGGCCGGTGTAGGAGGTCGTCGAGTACTGCATCGGACCCGTCGAGAGGAAGAGGCGGTTCTCCGGGCCGAGCGGGTCGGCGTCGAACGGGATCCGGTCGTACGCGAGCGACGTGTTGAGCCCGCGGCCGCCGACGAACGACGCCAGCCGGTCGTCGATCCGGGTCGTCGACGCGGTCCGCTCCGTCAGGTCGATCGTGAGGAGCGGGCCCTGTGCGTGTCTCATGGACGTACGGAGCGAGCGAGCGGCGATAAAACTCGGGGTGCGAGCGGCGCGTCCGTTACCACGGGGCGTCAGCGGTCGAGGACGTAGTGGGTCACGGCGTCGACGCCGGAGGCCGCCGTGTCGAGCGTGGCCACGCGGAACGCGTCGTCCGCGCCGTCGACCGGGATCGGGAGCCCGCCGGGGTTCACCCGGACGGTCCCGCCGTGCGCCTCGGCGCCGTGCGCGTGGGTGTGCCCGTGGAGCACGTAGTCGTAGTCGCCGCAGTCGACGACGAGGTCGCTCGTGCCGTGGGTGACCGCGACGTCGACGGCGTCACCCGCTCCGTCTCCGCCGCCGAACGAGAGCGCGGCAGCCTCGCCGTGGTAGGTGCCGAACTCCTCGACGGTCGACTCGACCGCCCACTCGCCGTCGTTGTTCCCGCGGACCGCGTGGAACGCGAAGTCGGCGTCGAACGGGGTCACTGAGAAGGGCGCGACGAAGTCGCCGCAGTGGACGACCGCGTCGACCCCCTCGCGCTCGAACAGCGAGACGGCCGCCTCGACCGCGGCCGAGTCGTCGTGCGTGTCTGAGACGATGCCGATCAGCATACCGGCCGGTCGGCGGCGCGCCACTTCAACCCCCGCCTACTCGCCAGTCAGCGCCTCGCTCGCGGGCGCGAAGTCGATGGTCTGCCCCCGACCCTTCTCGCTCGCGCGCTCGTACAGCATGTGCGCGGCCGCGACCGTCTCGACGCCGGTGCCGCCGGAGTCGAAGACTGTCACCGCGTCGTCGCTCGCCCGGCCGGGGTGGTCGCCCGCGACGACCGCGCCGAGGTCGGCGGCGATCCCCTCGCCCGCCTCGATCAGGCCGGCCTCGACCGCGGCGAGGTACGAGCCGGCGTCCTGCGTCGCGCGCGCCCTCAGGTCGGGGACGTACGTCGCCCGAGCGACGAGCTCGGGCGGGAGCTCGTTCTTCTCCGGGTCGTACTGGCCCATCGCCGTGACGTGAGTCCCCGGCTCCACGTCGGCGTCGGCGATCACGGGGTCGCTGGCGGTCGTCGCGGTGATGACCACGTCGGCCCCCGCCAGCGCGGCGCTCGCGCTCTCGACCGCGGTCACGTCGGCGGCGAGCCGGTCGCCGAAGTCAGCGGCGAACGCCTGGCGGTTCTCGCGGGTCGGCGAGAAGACGCGGACCGCCTCGAACTCGCGGACCGTGGCGGTCGTCGCGACCTGTCCGCGCGCCTGCGCGCCGCTCCCGCTCACGGCGCGCTCGGTCGCGTCCTCGCGGGCCAGCGCGTCGACCGTCACCGCGCCCGCGCCCCCGGGCCTGACCCGGCTCAGCCCACCGCCCTCCGC
>NZ_NEWJ01000011.1:0-19775 GCF_002135045.1 Halorubrum sp. SD683 | reverse complement strand
GCGGGCGCGCGCGTCGCCCGCGACCGCGCCCGCGGCGCCGGGCTTGAACGGGTTCATCGACGCGCCGTCGAGCAGCGCGAGCGGTTCGCCCGACTCGGCGTCGAACAGCGGCGTCATGAACCACGCGTCGCCCGCACCGAACCCCGCCGAGTAGGTGTACCCGCCCATCGCGCCCGTCTCCGGGAGGAGGGCGGCGTAGGTGGTGAGCATGCCCGGCGGCTCGCGGTTGAGGAGCTTCGTCCGCGGCTCGGCGGGCGCTCCCTCGCCCACCTGTCGGTACGCGTCGCGCACGGCGGCGACGTAGTCGGCCGGGTCCGCGAGGTCGTCGACCTCGGAGCTAGTGAGGAACAGGGTCTCCGTCATAGTCGGCCACTCGTGGCGCGGGGACTAAACGGTACAGGACGCGGCGGCCGGAAACGCGACGCCGCGGCGACCGGGAATCACTCCGCGCCTCAGTCGGCGGTGCCCGCCGAGGAACCGCCGCCCGCGGAGCGCTCGCCGGCGTCGCCGTCGAACGGCCGCCGTTCGGGGGCGCCGTCCGCGACTGGATTTCGGACGAACATCGCGTGAGCCATCACCGTGGCCGCGGCGACGGCACCGACCGGGAGCGCCGACGTCAACGACAGTCCGACCAGCGTGAGCGAGGCGGTCACACCGATCAACGCCACCGGGATGAGCCCAAGCACGTAGTCGTAGTATCCAGTCATGCTTCCATTAGATAGTAGTCGAAAATCAATATTAAATTTTTCCCGCGGTTCGGGAGCAGTTCGCTCGTGAACACGCGGATGTTACTCATAACTTATGGCTTGGCCCGAGGCTCCGTCGACTCGGGATGGGTAGTCGGCGAGAGGAGGGACCAGTGGGAAGAGAGGTCGGGGAGGAGAACGGCCAGCAAGGAGAGCAACACCACAGTCGGCCGGTCGACCGCGTCAGCGAGAAGCGAGGCACCGCGGTCGGGCGCTCGGCGCGCAGAGAGCGCGGGTGACTATCGGAACCGGAAGTAGAGGGCCCGCCAGCCGCCGAGGGCGACGGATCCCAACACGAGCATGACGGCGGCGAACGTGACTTCGGCCCCGCCGCGGAAGACGAACGCGCGCAGCGCGAGTCCGACGACCGCGGCCGGGATCCACGACCGGATCACGAGCGGGACCGAGGACTTCGCGGTCTCGACCGCGCCGGCGGAGTAGGCGCCCACGAGCGGCGCGACCACGACCCAGCCGATCAGGAAGGGAGCGAACACGCCCGCTAAGTACAGCGGGTTCGCGGTGAGGAACTCGACGGTCTGGTGGTTGAGCGTCCCGACGGTCAGTAACAGGATCAACGCGATCACGTCCCCGACGGCGAACGGTGCGGCGCCGCGGTCGAGGCGGGCAGCGAGAAACGGCGGAGCGTCCATACCGACCCCTGCGAGCCGGCCCCACTTTTACGCACGGATTCGTCCGCGCCGGTGCGGTCTCGCGACAGGGCGATCCCGCATCGCAGCGGTCGGTTACTCGTACAGCGGGTGCGCCTCGCAGAGCTCGACGACGCGCTCGCCGACCTCGTAGATGACGTCGTCGCTGTCGACGTCGTCGACGACGCGGTAGATCAGGTCGCCGACCTCCTCGATCGCGTCGGCGTCGAAGCCGCGGGTGGTGAGCCCGGCGGTGCCCGCGCGGATCCCCGAGGGGTCGAACGCCGACCGCGTCTCGCCGGGGACCGTGTTCCCGTTGAGGACGATGTTCGCGGCCGCGAGCACGTCCTCCGCGTCCCCGCCGGAGAGGTCGGGGTGGGAGTCGCGCAGGTCGGCCAACACGAGGTGGTTGTCGGTCCCGCCGGAGACTAAAGAGAGCCCGTGCTCCTGAAGCGTCTCGGCGAGCACCTCCGCGTTGTCGACGACCTGCTGGGCGTACTTCTCGAACTCGGGCTCTAAGGCCTCCTTGAACCCGACCGCCTTGCCGGCGACGTTGTGCATCAGCGGGCCGCCCTGCCCGCCGGGGAAGACGGCCGAGTCGATGTCGTCCGCGAACTCCGCGTCGCACATCACGATCCCGCCGCGGCCGGCGCGGATCGTCTTGTGGGTCGAGCCCGTGACGAAGTCGGCGACGCCGACCGGCGAGGGGTGGACGCCCGCCGCGACGAGCCCGGTGATGTGGGCGATGTCCGCGAGGTGGTAGGCGTCGACCGCGTCGGCCGCCGCCTGGATTTTCTCCCACTCGACGGCGCGCGGGTACGCGGAGTAGCCCGAGACGACGATGTCGGGGTCGAACTCCTCGGCGACCTCCCGGAGCCCCTCGTAGTCGATGTACCCCGTCTCGGGGTCGACCTCGTACTGCTCGACCTCGTACAGCTGCCCCGTGAAGTTCGCGGGGTGGCCGTGCGAGAGGTGGCCGCCGTCGTTGAGCTTCAGCGACAGGATCTTGTCTCCCGGTTCGAGGACGGAGTAGTACACCGCCTGGTTCGCCTGCGTGCCGGAGTGCGGCTGGACGTTGACGTGGTCGGCGCCCCAAAGCTCCTTCGCGCGCTCGATGGCCAGCTCCTCGACCTCGTCGGCGTACTCGCAGCCGGCGTAGTAGCGCGACCCGGGGTAGCCCTCGGCGTACTTGTTGGTGAGGACACTCCCCTGCGCCTCCAGCACGGCCTCGCTCACGTGGTTCTCGCTCGCGATCATCGCGAGCGTCTGCTCCTGTCTGTCGCGCTCGCCCGCCAGCGCGTCGGCGACCGCCGGATCGACCTCCCGGACGTGCTCGTGGTCCATGTGCGAACCCGGGCGCGACCGCGCATTAATCCTTCCGTCGCCGGCGCACGTGCGACCCCGCTCGCGTCCGCTGCCCCGAGCGCGCGACCCGCGGCGACCGGACGCGAGGCCGCCTCGCGTCGACTGTGCTTGGGTAACCCCGATCTACCGAATTTACCCGCCTCAAGCACGCTTATCGGGTTATTCGTTCCATGAACCCCGTTAATATTAAATACGCAACCGGCTTTCATACCGAGAGACAAATGGTATCGAATTTACTGGCGGCCGACGTCGAGGCCGCGCTCGAAGCGGCCTTCGACGGGGACGACGACGAGCTGCTCGTCGTGGACCCCGCCGCAGAGACGATCGTATCGCTGGTCGAGACGGCCGTCGGGTGGGACGACCTCCCGAAGCTGTCGATGCTCGCCGACGAACGCACCCTGAAGGACGTGCTCGACGACTTCGTCGTCGCGTCCCGGGCCGCGGACCTCGTCGCCGACGGCGACCTGGACATCCGAGTGTTGGACGGGGAGGTCGACAACGCCCTGTTCGTCTCGCCCTCTCGGGTCGTCGCCCTGGTCACCGCGGGGGAGGGCGTCGCCGCGCTCTCGACCGACGACGCGGAGTTCGTCGAGGAGGTGTACGAGACCCAGCGCGCCGCCTTCAACGACGCAGAGGCGTACGCGCTCCGCACGCCGGCGATCGCCCGGGTCCGCGAGACGCTGGAGTCCGAGATCGGTGAGGAGGCCCGGTCGGACTTCGACGCCGTCCTCGACGCGACCGAGCGCGACGACGGGGTGGACCTCGACGAGGTGACCGTCTCGCTGCTCGTCGCGGCGAAGAACGACGTGCTCCTCTACGACATCTCGAAGTGGGGCGAGGACGTCGGTATCGCCTCGAAGGCGACGTTCTCCCGGACGAAGACGCGCCTCGAAGATCAGGGGATCATCGACACGGAGAAGGTCCCGATCGACGTCGGCCGACCGCGGCTCCGCCTGAAGCTCGGCGACGACCGGCTCCGGGACATCGACGCCGCAGAGCTGGCCGCCGAGGCCGCCGAGATGCTGGCGGCGACGCCCGCCTGAGCGCGCCCGCGAGCGCTCTCGGACTCCCTCCGCGGACGCGCCGAACGAGCCGCCGCGCGCCGCGGACCCGCGGCTTTTTTTCGCCGCCTCGCGTCGACCGGGTATGGACATCGGACTTGTCGGCGACGGCCCCGCGGTCGAGGCCGCCGAGGCCGCGCTCGGCGACGTCGACGTGAACGCGATGCCGGTCGAGGCCGACCTCCTCGACGGATTCGACGCCGCGGTCGTCGTCGACACCGCCGGGTCGGCGACGTTCGGGGCCGCGGACGACATGCTCGATCGGTGGGTCGCGGTCGAGGTGGGTGGGCTCGGCGGCGTTCCCCTCGCCGACCTCGACGCCGCCGTGACCGTCTTCGACGACGCCTGCTACGACTGCCTGCGCGCCCGGGTCGAGAGCGGCGGGGCGGAGCCCGCCGACGCGCCGACCGGCCGCCGGTCCGCGGTGCGCTACGCCGGCGCGGTGGCCGGACGCCGGACGATCCGGCTCCTGGCGGGCGACCCGGTGGCGGACACGGTCGTCGAGGTGCCGGGCGGCGAGCGGACCCTCCTCCCGATACCGGGGTGCGGCTGCGGCGACGGCCCCGGGGACGCGCTCCCGCGCGACCACGCCGACCGCGGCCTCGACGAGGCGATCGACCGGGCGGAGCGCGCCGTCGACCGCCGGATCGGCGCGCTGGCGGAGGTCGGCGAGCAGGAGTCGTTCCCCGTGCCGTACTACGTCGCGCGGGTCGCGGACACCACCCCGTTCTCCGACGCCGACGCGGCGGACTTCGGCGGTGGCGCGGCCGCCGACTGGGACGCCGCGTTCATGAAGGCGCTCGGCGAGGGGCTAGAGCGGTACGCGGCGGGCGTCTACCGCGAGGCGTCGTTCACACGCGCGCCGGCCGCGAACGTTCCGAACCCGGTCACCCCGGACGCGTTCGTCCGCCCCGACGGCGCCGAGGCGTACGACCGCGACGACCGGCTCCCGTGGGTCCGCGGCGAACGACTCGGGACGGGCGAACCGGCGAGCCTCCCGGCGGAGTTCGTTCACTTCCCGCCGCCGGAGCGGCGGTACCGGCCGCCGATCACGACCGGGCTCGGCCTCGGTAGCTCGGGTCCGGACGCCGCGCTCTCCGGGCTGTACGAGGCGATCGAGCGCGACGCGACGATGACGAGCTGGTACTCCACGACGGAGCCGCTCGGGCTCGACGTCGACGACCCGGGCTTCGCCGAACTGGAGAAGCGAGCGCGGGCGGAGTCGCTGTCGGTGACGCCGCTGCTCGTCACGACCGACGTGGACGTGCCCGTCGTCGCGGTCGGGGTCAGCCGCGAGGGCGACTGGCCGCGGTTCGCCGCGGGGTCGGGCGCCGACCTCGACCCGGCCGCGGCGGCGCGGAGCGCGCTCGCCGAGGCGCTCCAGAACTGGACCGAGCTCCGCTCGATGGGGCGGGAGGCGGCCGACGAGCAGGGGGCGGCGATCGGCCACCACGCCGACCTGCCCGGGGAGACGGCCGCGTTCTTCGACCCGGACGCGTCCGTCTCGGCCGAGGGGCTCGGGGAGCCGGAGCTGACGGGCGAGGCCGAGCTGTCGGCCGTCGTCGACCGCGTCGAGGCCGTCGGGCTCGACCCGTACGTCGCCCGGGTGACGACCCGCGACCTCGCTGCGGTGGGCTTCGAGGCCGCGCGGGTGCTCGTGCCGGGCGCACAGCCGCTGTTCACCGGCGACCCGTTCTTCGGCGACCGCGCCCGCGAGGTGCCGCGGTCGATGGGGTTCGAGCCCGCGCTCGACCGGCCGTACCACCCGTTCCCGTGACTGCGGCTGGGTCGGAGACGCCGATGGTGCGGTCCGACCCTCCCGGCGCCGACTGCCCGTGCCCGCGGATTTAGGTGGCTCGGGGTCGCGGGGGACCGTATGGACGTCGCACCCGACGCGGACGCGGAGGCGGTCGAGGCGGTCGACGGCGTGTTCCTCACGCAGGGGGCCGTCGGCGACGACGTGAGCATCCAGCGGTTCGAGATCGAACCGAGCGAGACGGTGCCCGAACACGACCACCCGCACGAGCAGGTCGGCGTGATCACGGCCGGGCGGCTGACGTTCGTCGCGGACGGCGAGGAGCGCGTCGTCGGCCCCGACGACACCTACGTGATCCCCGGCGGCGAGCCGCACGCGGCCGAGAACCGGACGGACGAGCCGGTCGTCGGCTTCGACATCTTCTCGCCGCCGCGGGCGAATCCGGACTGGGGGGAGTAGACGGCCGCGGGAGTCGTCGGAGCGGGGGCGGGTCCGAGGAGGTGCCGGGCGGTCCGAGGCGCAAGTCGCCGCGGGGCGGATCCGGGGGGTACCCCGCCGCGGACCGGCCGATATCGCGCGTCTGCGATACCCGCAAGACGTACCGGACCGAAGGTGTGTTAGTGCTCGGGGCCTGATAACAGATAATGGGAGTCCACGAACAGTACCCGTTCGATGTGGAGGCGCTCCGCGCCGATTTCCCGATCCTCGATCGGCAGGTCGGCGGCGACCCGGAGACGGCCGGCGAGGGCGCGGGCGACGACACCCCGCTGGTCTACCTCGACAACGCAGCGACCTCGCACACGCCCGACCCGGTCGTCGACGCCATCTCCGACTACTACCGGAGCTACAACGCGAACGTCCACCGGGGGATCCACCAGCTGAGCCAGGAGGCCTCCGTCGCGTACGAGGAGGCCCACGACGCGGTCGCCGACTTCATCGGCGCGGCGGGCCGCGAGGAGATCGTCTTCACCAAGAACACGACCGAGGCGATGAACCTCGTCGCGTACGCCTGGGGGTTGGAGGAGCTCGGCCCCGGCGACAACGTCGTCCTCTCCGAGATGGAACACCACGCCTCGCTCGTCACCTGGCAGCAGATCGGCAAGCGGACGGGCGCCGACGTGCGCTTCATCGACGTCACCGACGAGGGGCGGCTCGACATGGACCACGCGGCGGAGCTCGTCGACGACGACACCGAGATGGTGTCGGTCGTCCACGTCTCGAACACGCTCGGCACCGTGAACCCGATCGGGGAGCTGGCCGACCTGGCCAACGATCACGGCGCGTACGTCTTCGCCGACGCCGCGCAGTCGGTGCCGACGCGCCCGGTCGACGTCGACGAGCTCGACGTCGACTTCCTCGCCTTCTCCGGCCACAAGATGTGCGGCCCGACCGGGATCGGCGTCCTCTACGGTCGCGAGGAGATCCTCGACGAGATGAGCCCGTACCTCTACGGCGGGGACATGATCCGGCGCGTCTCCTTCGAGGACTCCACGTGGGAGGACCTGCCGTGGAAGTTCGAGGCCGGAACCCCATCCATCGCTCAGGGGATCGGCCTCGCGGCCGCGATCGAGTACGTCGAAGCGATCGGTATGGACCGGATCGAGGCCCACGAAGACCTGCTGGCCGAGTACGCCTACGACGAACTCGACGAACTCGGCGGCGTCGAGATATACGGCCCGCCCGGGGACGACCGCGGCGGCCTCGTCGCGTTCAACGTCGACGGCGTCCACGCCCACGACCTCTCCAGCATCCTCAACGACTACGGCGTCGCGATCCGAGCCGGGGACCACTGTACGCAGCCGCTCCACGACGAGATGGGCGTCGCCGCCTCCGCGCGCGCCTCCTTCTACTTCTACAACACCGTCGAGGAGGTCGACGCCCTGGTCGACGCGGTCCGGGAGGCGCGCGACCTGTTCGCCTGAGGCCTCTCGGCCGGCGGCGTTCGACGCCGTAACGGGCCCTTCGGCGACGCTCGATCCCGTCAACGGGCACTCCGGCGTGAGCCGCGCGCCCACGGCGTCGCGCCGCGTGCGGCCCAGAGAGAGAGAGAAATCCTCCGTACGTCCGGGAATTTTCACCTAATACTACCGGATAATCACGTTTGAGGGGCGTGACAACGGTGATCGCGGAATTATTATACCGTTCCCGCGGCTACCATTGGTAGAAGGATTACAACCGTCGTAGTAAGTTATTCTTCGACGAGTCGTCGCCAGCGCCACAACCCATGACCGACCAGACACCGCCGTCCGAAACACACGCGGACACGACCGCAGCCACCGACCGAGTCGAAACGACCGTCAGCGAGGAGAACCGCGAAGCGCCGATCGCCGTCCTCCAGATCGAGCCCGACGCCCGCTCCGCGGAGCTCTTCGAGACGTTCGCCGAGCGGATCACGGACCGCGTCCACGTCCGGTCCGTGAAGCGCCTCGCCGACGGGGTCGACGCCATCGAGACCGGCATCGAGGTCGGCGGCGAGCGGGTCGCGGTCGACTGCGTCGTGACCGAACAGCGGCTCCCGGACGGGCACGGCGTCGACCTCACCGAACGGTTGCGCGAGGTCGACCCGGCGCTCCCGGTCGTGTTCCACAGCACGTGTCCGAGCGAGGAGTGCGAGGCGGCGGCGTTCGGCGCCGGCGCGGACGCCTACTTCGAGAAGGGATCCGACCGCGGGCGATACGACGCGATCCTCGACCGGATCCGCGCGCTCGCCGACGCGCAGCGCAGGGAAAAAGGGGGCACGGGAACGGCTGCGACGCCGCGGACCGCCGGTTCGACCGGAGAGACGCTCCGCTCGGAAGAGTGAACTCGACGGGCTGGGCGGGAGGAGACGCCGCGCCGGTCGAGCGCCGTTGAGGACGCGTTACCGTTCGAGATCGACGGTGAGGTCGGTCGCGATCCACGCGTCGGTGTTGCCCTGTTCGGCGAAGACGGTCCGCTCCTCCGAGCAGCGGGTCGCGGCGACCGTCGGTCGCTCCTCGGTCGCCGGCTCGGCGTCCGGCTCGATCCGGTCTCCCGTTGTCATTACACTCCGCTCAGGGAGCGGCGGGCATATAGATTTCGGTCGGCCTAAACCAGCGGCGGCGATCCGGGCGGGGGATCGGAGGGCCTTACGTCGCGGCGGTCGTGCGCCGATCCGTGACCGACACGCTGTTCACGCCGCTTTCGCTTCGCGACGCCGAGTTCCGGAACCGCATCATGCTGTCGCCGATGTGTCAGTACTCCGCCGACGACGGCCTGGCCACCGACTGGCACCGGGTCCACCTCGGCGCCCGCGCCGCCGGGGGCGCCGGAGTCGTGATGACGGAGGCGACCGCGGTCGAGGCCCGCGGACGGATCACGCCGGACTGCCTCGGGATCTGGTCCGACGAGCACGCCGAGGCGATCGAACCGATCGTCGAGTTCGTCCGGTCACAGGGTGCGGCGCCGGGGATCCAACTGGCACACGCCGGTCGGAAGGCCTCACACCGGCCGCCGGCCGAGGGGGGCGACCCCATTCCGGGGGACGAGGCGGACGGGTGGGAGACCGTCTCCGCGACCGACGAGCCCTACCCCCACGCGGAGGTCGGCGAGGACGGACTCGCCGACACCCGCCGGCTGGACGAGGCGGGGATCGACGAGGTGATCGACGCGTTCGCGGCCGCCGCGGAACGCTCGCGCGACGCCGGGTTCGAGGTCGCGGAGGTCCACGCGGCCCACGGCTACCTCCTCCACCAGTTCCTCTCGCCCGTCACCAACGACCGCGACGACGAGTACGGTGGAAGCTTCGAGGACCGCACGCGACTCCTGCGCGAGGTCGTCGCGGCCGTCCGCGACGTCTGGCCGGACGGGAAACCCGTCTTCGTCCGCATCTCCGCGACCGACTGGCTCCCCGACCGCGAGTCGTGGGACGTGGACGACTCGGTGCGGCTGGCCCCCCTCCTCGCCGACGCCGGCGCCGACCTGATAGACGTCTCCGGCGGCGGCATCCACCCGGACCAGGAGCTCCCGAGCGCGGGGCCGGGATACCAGGTGCCGTACGCCGAGGCGATCCGCGAGGGGACCGACGTGCCCGTCGCCGCGGTCGGCGGGATCACGGAGCCGACCCACGCCGACGCCCTCGTGCGGAACGAGCGGGCCGACCTCGTGGCGTTGGGCCGCGAGCTGCTCCGCCATCCGCACTGGCCGCTAGAGGCCGCCCACGAACTCGGCGCGGACGTCGAGTGGCCGGTCCAGTACCGCCGCGGCCGGTTCGACTAAGCCGGCCGCGCGACCGGCCGCGGGCGGCGGTGGCGTGAGAACCACACGCAGGCGCCGGGAACACTTATCAGGCTCCCGGGTGCCGACGGCGTATGGGCGACCTCGACTACCGGCCCTTCCCGGAGAAGCGCGAGGACGAGTTCAGCGCGTTCATGCGGTACGCCTTCTCTCCCGAGCAGGGGCCGTACGACCCCGAGGCCGACGACGACGACCGCGAGCACCTCGCCGAGTACCGGGGGCTGTTCGACGGCGAGGAGGCGGTCGCGGTGTGCGGCCACCACGACTTCACGCTCCGGATCCGCGGGCGCGACCGTGACGCCGCCGGCCTCTCCGCGGTCGCCTCCCCGCCGGAACACCGGCGCCAGGGTCACATCGAGCGGCTCCTCCGCGAGTCGCTGACGGAGTACCGGGAAGACGAGATTCGGTACTCCGTGCTGTGGCCGTTCGAACACCCCTTCTACCGCCGGTACGGGTGGGGGACGGTGAGTCGATATCGGTGGGTGAAGACGCCGCCGGAACAGTTGGCGTTCGCGGCCGACGCGACTGACGGAGGTGACGAAACGGGGAAATTCCGGCGGCTCGACGAGGGCGACTACGAGGCGGCGGCAGACCTCCTCGCCGCGACCGCGGACCGGTACGACTTCACGATGGCGCGGACGGCGGCGTGGTGGCGCGAGAACACCCTCCGCGGGTGGCAGACCGATCCCTTCGTCTACGGCCTCGGACGGGACGACGACCTCCGCGCGCTGCTGTCGTACACGTTCACCGAGCGCGACGACGGCGACGGGAAGGCGATGGTCGTCTCCGACGCCGCCGTCGCCGACCCGTCCGCGTGGGACGAGGTGTTCCGCTTCTGTCGGGACCACGACTCGCAGGTCGAGCGCGTCCGGCTCCGCCTCCCCGCGGACGTGAGCCTCCTCGACCGCGTCGACGACCCGCGGGCGGTGACCGAGGAGGTTCGCGCCGGACCGATGTTCCGGCTCGTCGATGTCCCTGCGGCGCTGCGAGAGCTGGCCCCCGACCCGGATCTCGACGCCGAGTTCACGCTCGCGGTCGACGACCCGCTCGTCGACTGGCACGACCGACCGATCCGGGTGACAGTCGCGGGCGGCGAGATCGACGCCGAGCGGGTCGACTCCGGCGGAGACCCCGGAAGCCCGGACGACGCCGACGTAGCGGCGGGAATCGGCCCGCTCTCGCAGCTGTACGCCGGGTACCGCGGCGTCGACGACCTCCGGGCGCACGCCGCGCTGGACGTCGGCGACGACGCTTTCGGCGAGGGGCTCGCCGCCGACCTCGGCGCACTCTTCCCGCCGCGGCCGACGTTCCTGCGCGAGGCCTTCTGACCGGCGGCGGTGCGGCCGGTCTGGGCCGGGCGCGACCGCTGCCGGGCTTTTTATCCGCGCGCGCCGTAGCAGGTGGCATGAGTTCCCGCGACCGACGCGACGACGACCTCGAGGAGCGGCTCGACGAGCTCGAGGACGTGCTGGGCGAGCTCCGGGCCGACCTCCGGGAGAGCGAGCGCGACCGCCGGGGTCCCCCGCGGCCGCCGCGGCTCTCGGAGCTGGTGCGGTTCACCGAGCAGTACACCATCCCGACGGTCATCGCGCTGCTGGAGACGACGATCAAGTCGCTCGAACTGCTCCGGGGGACGCTCCGGCTCGCGGACCCGGGGCGGAGCGTCGCCGAGGGCGCAGAGGGGGCGGGCGACCGCCTCGCGGACGTGCGCGACGGCGCGACTGCCGGGCTCTCGCGCTCCCTCTCGGAGCTGCGGACCGCGCTCTCGGAGGCCGACCTCCCCGAGGACGCCGCCTCGCGCTCGATCATCGCCGACGCGCGCGACCTCACCGCGGAGATCGAGTCCCGCATCGACGAGGGGCGCCGCGAGGCGGACGCGGCGCGCGACCGGCGGCTGGGCGGCGACCCCGACGGCGACCGCAACGCGCGGAGCCGAGGGGACGCCGGGGAGCGGTCCGATCGAGGCGACGGCGCGAACCCCGTCCGGATCGACGTGACCGAACCCGGCGAGAGCGACGACGCGGGCGACGAGGCGCCCGGTGAGGGCGATGCGAGCGGTGACGCCGCCGACGAGCCGCCGGAGGTCGACGTGGAGTCCGAGCTGGAGTCGATCAAACAGCAGGTCGACGGCGACGCGGCCGAGACGAGCGGCGATGCGGCCGACGCGAGCGACGACGCGCCCGGAGCGGACGACGAGGACGCGGCCGGCGGAGCGAACTGAGCCGCGAAGTCAAAAGGACGCGCCGAGGCGGTCGGCGACGCGCTCGGCCGAGTCGAGGAGCAGCGCCGCATCGTCGGTGAACACCTCCAGCGCGACCGTCCCGCCGAAGCCGTCGAGCTCGGACGCGACGAGGTCGTAGTCCACCTCGCCGGCCCCGACCGGGAGGTGGGTGTCGCCGCGGCGGCGCACGTCGTGACAGTGGAGGTGCGAGATCCGGTCGCCGTGGCTGCGGAGGAACCGCCTGATCGCCTTGTTGCCGCCCTCCATGTACGCGTGGCCCACGTCGAAGCAGATCGGCGTGTCGGTCTCGCGGGCGAGGTCGCCGAGGACCGAGAGCTGGAGCCCCGCGTGCTGGTGGCCGACGTTCTCGACGACGACCTCGACGCCCGCCTCGCGGCCAGCGTCCGCGACCCGGTGGAGCTGCTCGCCGGCGGTCTCCCGGAAGTTCACGTCGTCGCGGTCGGCGGAGGTGGCGTGGAGGACCGCCTTCTCCGCGCCGAGGTCGCCGGCCGCGGTCAGGAGCCGGCGCTGGTAGTCGACGATGGCGTCGTTCACCTCGGGGACGTAGCTGGCCAGTCGCTGGCTGTACGGCAGGTGGACGAGCAGGTCGCGGCCGCCGAGCGCGTCCGTCAGGCGGCCGGGGTCGACCTCGTCCGGCACGAGCGTCGGCTCGCCGACGCCGAGTTCGCAGAAGTCGAACCGCGCCGGCGACGCCGCGAGGCGGTCGAGGTCGTCACCGACCGTCACGCCGATGTCCATGTCGGCGGTGGGTGCGGCGAGCTTTTATAAATAGCGGCGTGGGTTCGGTGGCGCAGTTGCGACCGAACGCGGCCGCTCCACGGCCAGTCCGCTCGGATACCCGGAATCGCGTCTGTCAGTACCGGTCCGGCGCCGAATCCACGTACCCCTTCAGCGCGATTGGAACCACGAAGAAGCCGATTACACAGGTTATCGTCACCACGATCTGATCCGGCCTCGGGAGGTCTCCGAGCACGATGAGCAACGTCAACGACGCGCCGAGGTAAAGGAACGCGATCGCCCATCGAACGACGGGGTTCGCCAGCAGCCGAACGGTGTTCACGATCGGAGTCGTATGTGGTCTCTGTACGAAACGTTTGGCTTCGATCTGACCGCTTTCGGGGGGGAAAGCGGCCGCTCGGAAACTGTGCTCGAACGGACTCAGCCGATCTCGCACCGGGCTTAGCGCGGGGGAATTCAGCGTTCGGCCCGCAGTGAACAGGCGAGGGTATCGCCGACTCGAAGGGCGGACCGAGAGTCACAGGAGCGGTGCCGAGACGAACGCTCGACGACGCCTCAGTCGTCCGCGAGCGGGTTGTCGAGGTCGATGTCGCCGGCGTCGATCTCCGCTTCGACCTCGCGGACCGCGGTCACCATGTTCTCCGTCTTGCCGTACGCGATGTCGCGCGGGAGGAGCTTCAGCCCGCAGTCGGGCGAGATCGTGAGCTTCTCCGGCGGGACGACGCGGAGGCCCTGTCGGATGTTCGCTTTGATCTCCTCGACCGGCTCGACCTCGGCGGTGTGGGCGTCGACGACGCCGAGCGCGAGGTCGGGCTCGAACTCGGGGTCGGTGAACGTCGGGATCTGCTCGAAGTCGCCGTTACACAGCTCCACGTCGAACTCGTCGATCGGGTAGTCGTTGATCTCGGGGTAGATCCGCGAGTAGTCGCCGTAGCAGACGTGGAGGCCGATCCGGACGTCCTCGTCGATGCCCGAGACGATGCGTTCGAGCGCCTCGCCGACGATGGCGTGGTCCTCCGGCGTCGTCGCCAGCGCGGGCTCGTCGATCTGGATGTAGCGCGCGCCCGCCTCGACCAGCTTCTCGACCTCCTCGTTGACGAGGTCCGCGAGGTCGTACACGAGTTCCTCGGTGGAGGGGTACGCCTCGTTGAACGCCCAGAAGCCGAGCGTGTACGGCCCCGTGATCGGGACCTTCACCGGGCGCTCTGCGACGTTCGAGGTGAACTCGAACTCGTCGACGAGCCACGGCTCGTCGTACGCGACCTCCTCGACCACGCTCGGCTTGTCGAAGTAGTTGTGGCCCCACACCTTCACCGGCCCGTTGAACTCGTAGCCGTCGATGCGGTCGGCGAAGAACTCCACCATCTCGTTGCGGCGCATCTCGCCGTCGACGACCGTGTCGAGCCCGGCGCGCTCGTGTTCGTGCGTGATGAGCCGACAGGCGTCGTCGTGCGCCTCTTCGAGGTCGGACTCGTCGAACTTCGAGTCGGGGTCGTCGACGAGCTCGTCGGCGCGGTTGAGCCACTTCGGCTTCGGGTACGAGCCGACGACGGTCGTGAGCAGGAACGCGTCGTTCGGGTGGTCGTCCGGACGGAACTGGTCGCGGTTGGCGGACGGGTTTCGGACCATTAATCGAGCACCTCCGCGGCGTCGGCGAGGGCGTTCAGCTTCGCGCGGTACTTGTTCGTCGGCAGGTAGAACAGCTCGGTGTTCGGCGTGAGGTACGTCCGGTCGAACCCCTCCAGCGGGATCTGCGACTCGAACCACTCGACGCGCTCCGCGATCGTCTCCGGCTCCTCGACCAGCGTGTTCTGCCCGTCGACGAGCCCGAGCGACAGCGAGTCGGTCGAGCCGAACTCCTGGACGTTGTAGACGGTGTCGTCCCGGTCGCCGGCGACGAGGTCAAGCCCGAGCGCGTCCGCGCCCGCCTCGTCGACGAGGTGCGCGTACAGCTTCTCGCCGAGCGCGCCGTAGAACGTCTGGACGACCACGTCGGCGTCGGTCGCGTCGGCGACCGTCGAGATGGCGTCCGTCGCGCCCGCCTCCTCGCCCTCGGCGGGCGGGTTCGTGACGAGCGACGGTTCGAGGAGGAACAGCGTCTCGTGGTCGGGGAACGCCTCGACCTCGCCCGCGAGGAACTCGGCGATGGCGGCCTGGAAATCGGCCTCGTCGCCGCGGTGTTCGTCGGTCGCGAGGTCAGCGAGCGAGTACGGCCCGGGAAGCGTCGCCGCGAGCGACGCGTCGTCGACCCCGTCGGCGTCGGCGAGCAGGTCGGTCGCCTTCTCCAGTTCGCCCGCCACGTCGCCCGAGAAGTCGAGGTCGTCGACGACCTGCGGGTCCCGGTAGAAGTTGTTGTTGTCGTAGTACCGGACGATGCCGCCGGTCTCGACGGCGTCGCTGACGGTCAGCGGGTGCGCGATCATGTCGTCCCAGCGGCCCTGCCCCTCGGAGATCAGGTCGAGGCCGGCGTCCAGCTGGTCGTCGACGTACTCGGCGCGCACCTCGTCGTACGCCGCCACGATCGCCTCGCTCTCGTCGCCGCTCAGGAGGTCCCCCTTCTGGTGGCCCTTCAGGTCCGAGAGCGTCTCTTTCGCCCGGTCCGGGAGCGGATACAGCCCCGGCGTCGCCGCGACACGTTCGGTCATCACCGATCATTGGATATACCGTCGTATAATATTTGCTAATGCGTGTTATGTTTCGTAGTAATCAGTTACCGAGCGACCCCGCTACGCCCGACGCAACGCCAGTACCGTGAGCGTCTCGAAGGGGAACGACTCCTCGACGACGACCTCGTGGTCGAACCCGGCCTCCTCGATGAGTGCGAGTACCTCCTCGTACCCGGTGAGCGAGGAGACGAGCAGGAGGACGACCCCGCCCGGCGCGAGGACGCGCCCCACGTCGGCGAGGAACGGTTCGATGAGTTCCCGGCCGGACTCGCCGCCCGAGAGCGCGTGTTCCATCCAGTCGCTCCACTCGTTTTCGGGGTCAGTCGGGAGGTACGGCGGGTTGAAACACACCGTGTCGAACGTGTCCGCGCGGAACGGCGAGAGCAGGTCGGCGACGACGGCCCCGACGCCGCGGTCGCGCGCCTGTCGCGCGGCGTGCGGATTGAGGTCGCTGCCGACCACGTCGAGGTCGCGCTCGCTCGCCACCCGCGCGGCGACCCAGCCCGACCCCGTTCCGACCTCCAGCACGCGGCCGCGCGCCTCCGCGACCGCCGCCTCCGCGAGCAGGCCGGAGTCCTCGGCCGGCTGGTAGACGACGGCGTCGTCGAGACCCCGGCGCGCCGCGAGGTCGCCCTCGCTCGCGTCGTCGGTCATCGGTCGGCCTCCCCGGCGTCGCCGTCGGTCGCTTCGCCGGCGTCGTCGGCGTCGACATCGGCGCCGTTCGGGTCGGCGGAGCCGGGCCGCGTCGCCGCCCGGCCCTCGACCGCCGCGTCCAACTGCGGCCCGGAGGCGGCCTCGGCGCGAGCGGAGAGCGTCTGCTGCGGGAACGGGATGACGATCCCCTCGTCCTCGAGCGCGCCCTTCATCGCGTTCATCGCGGCGGTCCGGGTCCGCCAGCGCTTCCGCATGCTCGGGTTGCGGATCCAGTAGCGCAGGCCGAGGACGACCGCGGAGTCGTCGAAGCGCTTCGTCACGGCGTTCGGCTCGGGCATCTCGGCGACGTCCTCGACGCCCGCGACCGCCTCCTCGACGACCGCGACTGCGCGCTCCACGTCGGTGTCGTAATCGACGCCGACCTCGACCTCGATCCGCAGCCGGTTCCGCCGCGATCGGTCGACGATCGACCCCGACCGGACCTCGTCGTTCGGCATCGTGATCACCTCGCCGTCGAACGACCGGAGCCGTGTGCTCATGATCGATATCTCGGTGACGGTCCCCTCGTGGTCGCCGATCTCGACCCAGTCGCCGACCTCGAACGGCCGGGAGAACATCAGCACGAACCCGGCCAGTATCGCCCCGAGCGTCTGGCGGGCCGCCATGCCGACCACGATGCCGAGGAACCCCGCGCCGACGAGGAGGCTGCCGACGTTGTCGGTGAACAGCCCGACGACCGCGAGGACCGCCGACGTGTAGACGGTCAGCTGCGTGATTCGCAGGATCACCTCCTGCTGGTGTTGCGAGATCGACGCGCTCTCCGCACCGATCTCGCGGATGACGCCCCCGAGGAAGTCGGTGAGCGCGTACGCGATAGCCAAGAGGATCACGCTGAGGACGACGTTCGACACCTGATCGGCGCTGAGCGCCGACTGCGCCGTCTCGAAGAGCGCGCCGCTCCGGTCCCACACCGCGATCAGCGTGATCGCCCCCGCGGCGGTGGCGACGCCGACCCCCGCCGACAGCAGGAGCCGCTGGGTGGAGGAGAGGTCTCGGTCGCCGTGGCGCAGCCGTCGCGTGAGGTACCGGACGATCAGCACGGCGGCGACGATACCCGCGGAGGCGGCGAACCGCTCCGCGTTGCCCGTGAGCGCGCGCTGAACCGCCGCCACGAGGCCGATCCACCCGGTCATGTCACGCCCCCGTGGGCGAGCCGCGCTCGCGGGCCAGCTCCGCCAGCGCGGCGAACGCCGCCGGGTCCAGCTTCCCCGGGCGACTGCGCAACAGCTCCTCGTCGGCCGCGTCGACGACGGCCTCCGGCTCGTCGAGCCCGGAGATGTGCGCCGTGTTCCGCACCGCGTTCCGCACCGTCTTGCGCCGCTGGGTGAACAGCGCCTTCACGAACCGGAGGAAGAACGCCTCGTCGCCGACGACGTAGTCGGGGTCCCGCGGCGCACAGCGCACGACGGCGCTCTCGACGGCCGGCTGCGGGTCGAACGCCTCCTTCGGGACGCGCTCGACGATCTCCACGTCGGCGTAGTGCTGCGCCGACACCGAGAGGCGGCCGTACTCGGACTCGCCCGCCGACGCCACCATCCGGTCGGCGAACTCCGCCTGGAACATCAACACGAGCGGCTTCTTGTCGGGGAGCAGGCGGAAGGCGATCTCCGAGGAGACGCCGTACGGAAGGTTGGCGACGCAGGCCGAGAACGGCGGGAGGTCGACGTCGAGCGCGTCGCCCTCGACCACGTCGAGGAGGCCGTCGGCGACGGCGGCGGCGAACTCCTCGCGGAGGAAGTCGGCGAACGCCCCGTCGCGCTCGATCACGGTGACGCGGCCGGAGTCCGCGGTCCCGTCGGCCGTCGCCGCCGCCAGCAGGCGGTCCGTGAGCGCGCCCGCGCCGCCGCCGATCTCGAGGAGGTGACTCCCGTCGGCGTCGGCCGGGAGGTAGCCGGGGATCCGGTCGAGGACCCGGTCGTCGACGAGGAAGTGCTGGTCGCGGTCGGGGTCCGCCCGCGCGCCGGCCCGCCGCGCGAGCGCGTCGGGATCGCGGCTCCCGTAGCCGGCGGCTTCACCCGTCGGTGAGTCGGTCATGGCCGGGATACACGCGGTGTTCGGGTAAAAGTCTCGTTTCGGGGGCGTCGCGGCGGCGGATCGCGGCGACTCCCGGTCGTGCCCACGGTCGCGGGGGGCACGGGCCGCCCGTCGCTCACTCCTCGCGGCCGACGAACGTCCGGTACTTCAGGTCGTCCTCGCGGATCTCCTCGACGATCCGTTCGAGGATCACCTCTCGGGGACGGTGGAGCCCGGAGATGCGCTCCTCGACATCGGCGAAGCTCTCGAACGGCCCGCGCTTCCGCTCGTCGAGCAGGTCGTTCCGCAGCTTCTTGCCGATCCCCGGCAGCAGATTCAGCTGGTGGAGCCGGAGGGTGATCGGGCCCGCCTCGTTGTAGAAGTCGACGAACCGCTCCTCGTCGGCCTCGACGATCGCCTCGGCCGCGTACTCGATCTCCGCGGCCGCGTTCCGGGTGAGGCCGTCGAAGGAGACCTCTCGGTAGCGGCCGACGTTGGGCCCGTCCAGCCCGAGCCGGTCGCCGACGGAGACGTCCGCGTCGGCGGCGAGCATCAGCTCGTACAGCGCGAACGAGTCGTCGCCGAGCCCGTACGCCACCGGCGACTTGCGGGACTGCGGGCGGTCGTCGTCGGGACGCCCGTTCGGCAGCACGTCGAGGAGGACGGCGGTCGGTCCGTCCCCGCCGTCGCCGGCGGCGTCTTCGTCCGGCGTCTCCCCGGCGTCCGCGGCGGCGTCGCCGCCCGTTCGGTCGTCCTCCGGCGTCCCGTCGCCGTCGGCGTTGTCCATGTATCGTTTAACGCTCCGAGCGGTGAAAAAACCGCTGCCGGGGCCGCGGCGACGGCGGCCGCCGCCGGGCGGATTCAATAGCGTCGAGTGACACGTAATGCCATGGCAGAACCGGAGCCGGCGGCGGTGATGCGACTCGTCGAGGCGTTCCCGGGGGCGACCGCCGGGGCGGGCGGAACGGATCGCGGCGGAGCGAGCGGAGCGGAGGACGCGGCACGGGTCGACGAGTTCCTCGACGGCGCGTACGGCGCGCTGACGCGGGACTGGTACCCCGAGCTCCGCCGCCGAGCCGCGGCGCACGCGGACGGCGACTGCCTCCGCGAGCGCGTGCTCGAACACGTCGAGGCGGTGCCGTCGTTCCGTCTCTCCGACGGGGCGACGCCCCTGACGGAGCGGCGAGAGGCGCTCGCGGAGGCGGCGGCGCTGCGCGACGAGGTCCGCGAGATAGCGGAGTGGTACGGCACGCTCCGGACGCGGCTGGAAGGGGACCGAGCGTCGCTGACGCGCGGCGAGCGGCTGCTCCACGACTTCGGATACGCGCTCGCGCACGTCCTGTTCCTCGGCGCGTCGTCGCCGAGCGCGGTCGTCCGGCGACTCCGGCTGGCGTACCGCTCCGTCGGCGTGCGGATCGACGAGACCGCGTCCGAGGCGGGCATCGAGGAGACGACCTCTTGGTCGAAGTGGGATAAGCTGGCCGGGCTGGCGACGCTCGGCGCGTTCGTCGGCTACGCGGTCTCGCCGGTCCGGAACGCGATCGCCGGCGGCATCGACGTCGTCCTCGGCCCC
>NZ_NEWJ01000119.1:0-4585 GCF_002135045.1 Halorubrum sp. SD683 | reverse complement strand
GTACGCGGCCTCGCTCGCCGACCCGAAGCCGGTCGCCGAACCGATCCGCCGCGAGATGGACCGCCTCGGCAGCGCGGTCGGCGACCGGCTCCGCGAGCTCCACGGCGAGGGGGTCGAGGACCTCAGGGAGAACCCCGGCCCGGAGGCCTTCGTCGACGAGCGCGCCGTCGCGCGGGACGCGCCGAGCGCCGACCTCCTGTCGAGCGCGGTCTACCGGAGCTTCGACGGGCTGTGGTTCGACCCGGTCGCGGTCGGCGACTACGAGCCCGACCACCCGGCGACCGGGCTGACCCGGACCGCGCTCGTCCAGACCCGGCTCCGAGCGGTCGACGCCGTCGCCGCGCGCGTCGAGGCGGGCGACACGATGTTCCCGGACGACGCCGGGGCGATCGGCGCGGCGCGCGGCGCGGCGGTCGAGTCCGCCGCGGCGCTCGCGGAGAGCGAGAACCCGCTGGCCCGGTGGCTGGCGACGCAGTTCCTGCCGCTGTTCGCGGAGCAGGACGACGCGCTCGCGGCCGACGAGCGGAGCGCGCTCTCGGCCGCCACGGCGTACGCCGAGTACCGGTGGATCGAGATCGTCGCGGACGAGGCGGGGGCGGTGGCGGAGTCGGTCGCGACGGCGATCGATTCGTGAACGGCGACGGTCAGCGAGGAGAGGCGCGAGCGGTAGTCGAAGTCCGGCAGCGCGGCGGAGGCCGGTGCGGTGCGGGGGAGAGCGATTCGGAGCGGAGTGGTGCGGCGCGGAGGCCGGTGCGGTGCGACGACGGGCGAGACGACGGTCAGCGGAGCTCCTTGAACCGGCTTCCGCACTCCGGACAGATGCGGACGGAAAACACTTCGTCAGGGTCGTTCTCCTTTTTCAACACCTTTTCGCAGTCGGCACAGTTCAGCCGCTCGTAGGTGTCCTTCATCAGGTCGCCGTCGCGGAGTCCCTTGCGCGTGGATTTCATACTCCGCCGTTCGTCGTCGGGGCGGATAAAAACCCCGTACGACATCGGTCTGACGCGTCGAGCGAGATCGGCACCCGGCGGAGGGACGCGGCCGCAGCCCGCGAGCGGCTCCCGAGATCCGGGTGCGTGCGCTTCCGCAACGCTTGTGTCCGGGCGCGGAGAAGCGCCGCCGTGTCACGGACCCGGCTGTTCGGATCGCTTTGCGCGCTGGTGTTCCTCGTCAACTTCGCGCGCGTCGTGTTCGCCCCTCTGGTGGGAGAGTTCATCGACGCGTTCGGGATCCGCGAGGGGACCGCCGGGCTCATCGTCACGCTCGCGTGGCTCGGCTCGGCCGCGCCGCGCATCCCGGCCGGCTGGGCGCTCACGCGCTTCGCGCGGCGGCGCGTCATCCTCGTCTCCGGCGCGATGCTGACCGCGGGGGCGCTCGGCGTCGCCCTCGCGCCGAGCGTGCTCGCGCTGATGGTCGCCGCCTTCGCGATCGGCTTAGCCTCCGGCGTCTACTTCGTCGCCGCGAACCCGTTCATCGCGGAGCTGTTCCCGCAGCGCGTCGGACGCGTGATGGGCGTTCACGGCATGGCTAGCCAGCTCGCCGCCGTCATCGCCGCGCCCGCCGTCACCGTCGCGCTGTGGTACGACTGGCGGTACGCCTTCTACGCGCTCGCGCTCGCCGCGGCCGCCAGCACGGTCGTGTTCGTCGCGCTCGCGCGGCGGACTGACCTCCCGGACGCCGGCGCGAGCGACACCGACTTCCTCGGGGCCGCCCGCGGCGAGTGGAAGCTGATCCTCGCGGGCATCGTGCTGATGGGCCTCACGAGCTTCGTCTGGCAGGGCCTGTTCAACTTCTACGAGCTGTACATGATCGACAAGGACCTGACGCGGTCGACCGCGCGGAACCTCTTGACGGTGATCTTCGCCGCCGGCGTGCCCGCCTTCCTCGTCTCGGGCGACCTCGCCGACCGGCTTCCCCACGTCCCGTACCTGCTCGGCATCGTCACGGCGTTCGTCGGCGGGGTCGTCCTCGTGGTCGTCGCCGAGGGGCTGGCGGCGGTGATCGCCGCGAGCGTCGTCGTGGGGTTCGCCATCCACATGCTGTTCCCCGCTGGCGACACGTACCTGCTCGCGTCGCTGCCGGACGAGTCCCGCGCGTCGGCGTACGCGATGTTCTCGGCCGGGATGATGTCAACGCAGGCGGCCGGCTCCTGGGCCGTCGGCGAGGCGATCGAGGCGGGCGCGACGTACGACGCCGTCTTCCTCTCGCTCGCCGGGGGGCTGGCGCTCCTCGTCGCGGCGTACGCGGTGCTGTACCGCCTCGGACGCGTTCCCGGGGGCGCGGCGGGCGCGACGCGGAGGGTCTGAGGCGACGCCCCGAGCGCCGACCCCGCGGCCCGGCCGACCCCCCGCTCGGGGACCGACGCCGGCTTGGGGCACCGCACCTGTTTTGGTCGTCGCTCCCGTGTGATCGGTAAATGGAGTACGTTCAGGAGCGCGTGACGACCCTCCACGCGTTGACCGACCACCGGCCCAACGCCCCCACGGACCGCGCGGCGGTCGTCGTGCCGATGACCGAGCGCGAGTACGGGACGCTCGCGGCCGAGCGCGTGCTCTCGACGCTGGAGACGGTCGACCCCGCCCGCGTGATCGTTCCGCTCCGGGCGTCGGCCGACCGCGCCGGCCCGTTCGCGGACTGGCTCGACGGGTTCGACCTCGACGTCGAGACGCTGTGGTGCGACGGCCCCGAGCTCGCCTCGCTGCTCGAAGCGCGCGGGCTCGACGGCGACCGCGGCAAGGGTCGGGACGTGTGGCTCGCCCTCGGTCGCGCGCTCGACGAGGAGTTCGTCGTCGTCCACGACGCCGACACGAAGACCTACTCGCCGGCGTTCGTGAACCGGCTGCTGTTCCCGCTCGGGGAAGGGTACGCGTTCTCGAAGGGGTACTACGCCCGCGTCGAGGACGGCTCGCTGTACGGGCGGCTGTTCAGGCTGTTCTTCCGGCCGCTCGTCCGCGCGCTCGGCGACGCCGCGCCGGGGCGGGAGCCGGACGTGCTGGCGTACCTCTCGGCGTTCCGCTACGCGCTCGCCGGCGAGTTCGCGGCGACGAGCGAGCTCGTCTCCGAGCTCCGAGTCCAGCGCGGCTGGGGGCTGGAGGTCGGCACGCTCGGTGAGGCGTTCGACCGCGCCGGGTTCGCCGACAGCGCGCAGGTCGACCTGGGGAGCTACGAGCACGACCACCGCTCCGTCGAGGGGCCGACCGGCCTTGCGGACATGAGCCGGGCGGTCGGCGAGGCGACCCTGCGCGCGGTCGAAGACGCCGGCGTCGACGTCGACTACGACGGCCTCGCCGAGCGCTACCGCGAGGCCGCGGAGACGCTGGTCGACGGGTACGCGACCGACGCGGCGTTCAACGGGCTCTCGTACGACGCCGCCGACGAGCGGTCACAGGTGGCGACGTACGCCGAGGCGCTGGGGGAGCCCGGGCCGGACACTCGACTCCCGGCCTGGCGGAACGCTCCCGTCGACCCCGACGAGGTCTTCGAGGCCGCGACCGCCGACCTCGACGGGGCTCGGGGCGGGGGCACGGACGGCGGAACCGGCGCCGGCGGCAGCCCCGCGACCGACGCCGGACAGACGGGGCCCGCGCCGGGAGAGGACTGACGATGGCGCACGGGAGCGGGCCGAGCGTGGCCGCGCGCGACGACCTCGCCGGCGTCGTCGACCTGTTCGAGTGGCTCACCCGCGCCGAGCTCTCGCGGGCGCTCTCAGAGCTGGCGTTCAAACAGCGGACCGAGGCCGACGAGGCCGCCATCGACGCCGCGATCGACCTCGCGGTCGACGAGTACGCGCTCGTGCCGGCGCCGGACGGGGCGCTCTCCGGGGACGACGTGACGGGCCACACCGCCGAATCGACCGCGCTCGCGGTCGGTCCCGCCGCGTTCCCGACGCTCCCGGAGGGCGCCGAGGACCTCCCGCACATCCTCGACGTGCCCGACCGGGGCGTCGACCGCGAGGCGCTCGCGGACGCGGTCCTCGACCGGCTCCGCCGCGAGGCGGTGACGGCGATAGACGAGGGGGACGCCGAGCGACTGGAAACGCTCGCGGACGTGACCTACGACGTGGAGGCGTGGGCGCCGGTCGACGTGGGCCCGGTCCGGACGCGGATCCTCGCCGAAGTGGACGAGTGACGGCGTCGGACTCGGGAGCTTACCCCGAGAACTCTGACTCGCTCACGCGGACGACGAGCGTCTCGTCGACATCGCGGAGGTCGTACTCGGGCGTCTCGCCCTGTCGCCGCCGGACGTAGAGGGGTTCGACCGGGAGACCGTCGACGAGACCGAACACCTTCAGTCGCTGGTCGGTCTCCTCGGGCAGCACGTCGCCGTCGCGGACCTCGCGGGCGAGGTCGCGGGAGAGCCACTCGTCGGACGCGACGGAGGGCTCTAACACGAGCGCCTCCTCGACGAAGCGGACGAGGTACCAGTCGAGGTCGTTGAGGAGCGAGACGGCGGCGCCGAGGCTCACGGTGTCGACGGCGACGCTGTTCTCGAACGGCTCCTCGATTCGGTAGGTCGCGAGCGCGTCGCGAGCCGTCTCGCGGGAGAGCAGCTCGTAGGAGAGCTCCACGTCGGGGTCGCCGAGGAG
>NZ_NEWJ01000118.1:0-4798 GCF_002135045.1 Halorubrum sp. SD683 | reverse complement strand
AGAGGGGTATAAGAGACAGGTGGGGTGGCGGGCGGGGGAAGTACTCACGGAGTGAGCCGGCATGTGACGCGCTCCAACGCATGGAGTGATCGGGCTCATAGAGTAATTCGGCTGGGATGAGTGAGCGGAGAAGAGACAACCGTTGGAAAATCCGGGGATACGGGTGTGGAGAGGTCAACGGACACTGTCTGAGGAGACTGTTTCACCGGAAACGAGGTGTTCGCTGAGTGCCTCAGGCGGGCCGACCAACAGGGGGGAGACCGTGTTTCCGGTGAAACTCAGGCTTCAGATGGGGTGCGGGCTTCCAACGAAGTACGGGCTTCCGTCAAAGTGCGAGCTCTCAGTAGAGTAGTAGTTTCCGGTGAAACGCATGTATCGCTCGGCGAGCTGTCGCTCATTTCGCTTGACGAGCTTTACTCTGATGTAGGATATAAATCCTGTTGTTCTATATTGGTCAGATAGATAACTAAACCGCCCACAGCGAAGTCGCTCCCACCCAAGATAGCCCCATTTCACCGGAAACACGGTGTGTCTCACCGTACGAAACCACAGCGACCGACGTACCGACCTACGGTGTGAGAGAGTCGCGGACCTCATACCGAACGCCGTCTTCACGGAGTCGCGTCGTGTGGCGAGAAAGCTCGTCGGTCGAAACGAGCAACAGCACGTCCAAGCCCCGGAGGGCGGCCTGAGACACGCCCGTCGCCGAACCGAATCGGATGTCCGGCCGGAGCCCGGTCCGCGTCGCGAGCGCGTAGGCTTCGGTCCCACCGACCGCGATCAGATCCGCGTCCGCGGCGCGACCCGTGATGACCTCGGGAGACGGCGGGCTCCCTTCGGTCACCGCCGGGACAGACACGACCGTCACCACGCCCGGGTCGTACTCGACGACCCCCTCGAAGTCGGTGACGCCGACCGCCTCTCCGGCCTCACCGCCGGTGACGACGACCGCTGTCGCCGATCCCCCCTCCGGGACGGCGTGTAGCACGCCGTCGCGCATCTCCAGCCCGACGTCGTCACCTTCCGCAACCGCGTCGGTCGCCACGGCGGCGTCGACGTCGACGCTTCCCAGAACATCGTCGGACACACGAGACACGAAGTCCGAGAGGGCGTCGGTTCGCGTGATTATCCAGTCGACTCCCTCTTTGGTCACCTCGTACCGACCTCGACCGCGTTTCTCCACGAACCCTCCGTCGACCAAGTCGCGGACGTAGTCGCTCACCGCCTGCGAGGTCACACCGATGACGTCCGCGATCTCCTCTTGGCTCACCGCCGGCTGCCGCGCGGCGATCTCGACGAGAACCCGGTAACGAGTCGCGTCGCGCCTGTTATCCAGCACTCGCGGCCCGGCCGGCTCGTCCGGATCCTCGCTCGTTCCCATACCACCGATGTTGTAGTCGGAAACAAGTAAAATTGGTGTCCCGGCGCCCGCGGTACACCCGGCGAGCTACTCTTGGGCGTCCACGACGGCGACGCTCGCAAGGTTGACGATATCCTTCACCTCGTCGCCACGCTGGAGGACGTGGACCGGCTCGTCCATACCGACGAGCATCGGTCCGATGGCCTCGGCGCCCCCGAGCCGCTGAAGGAGTTTGTATCCGATGTTCCCGGCCTCGAGGTTCGGGAACACGAGGACGTTGGCCGCCTCGTCGAGTTCGGAGAACTCGTAGGTCCCGTTGAGGATGTCGTCGACGACCGCGGTGTCGGCCTGCATCTCCCCGTCGACCGGGAAGTCGACCACGTCGTCGGACTGAAGAATGTCGACCGCGTCGCGCGGCTTCCGCGTCCCCTCGTTGTCGACGCTCCCGAAGTTCGAGTACGATAGCATCGCGGCGCGCGGTTCGACGTTGAACCGTCGCGCGAGGTCCGCCGTGTGTCGCGTGACCTCCGCCAGCGTCTCCGCGTCGGGGTCCTGATTGACGGTCGTGTCCGCACAGAAGATCACCCGGTTCTTGAAGGTGAGCATGTACACGCCGGCGACGGTGTCCGTGTCGGCCGCCGAACCGACTATCTGGAGGGGCGGCCGGAGCGCGGACGGGTAGTGGTGCGTGAGCCCGGTGAGCATCGCGTCGACGTCGCCAGTTTCTACCATCACGCTCCCGAGGTAGTTGGTATCCCGTTTGACCAAATCGTCAGCCTCGCGTTTGGTGATCCCCTTGCGCTTTCGGAGCTCGTACAGCCGCTCACCGTATCCGGAGACGTCCCGCTCGTCCGGGTCGACCACCTCGGGGCGGAACGAGAGCCCGAGCTCGGACGCGGTCCGGGAGATGGTGTCGGCGTCGCCGAGCAACACCGGCTCCGCGATCCCCTGCTCGGAGAGCTGGTAGGCCGCGCGGATCATCTTCTCGTCGGTGCCCTCCGCGAGCGCGATCCGCTTCGGGTCGCTTTTCGCCTTGTTCAACACGACCCGCATCATCTCGCGGGACTTCCCCAGGCGAGCTTCGAGGCGCTCGCGGTACTGGTTCAGATCGATCTCCGTCCTGGCCGATCCGGACTCCATCGCCGCCTCCGCGACGCGCGGCGCCACCTCGAACAGCACCCGCGGATCGAGCGGCTTCGGAATGACGTAGTCGGGACCGAACTGGAGCGGGTCGTCGCCGTACGCCTTCACGACCGCGTCCGGAACGTCCTTGCGCGCGAGGTCGGCTAGCGCCTCCGCGGCGGCCGCCTTCATCTCCTCGTTGATCTCGGTCGCACGTACGTCGAGCGCCCCGCGGAACAGGAAGGGGAACCCGAGGACGTTGTTCACCATGTTCGGGTAGTCGGACCGACCAGTCGCCATGATCACTGTGTCGTCCCGGGCGTCCTTGGCGTCCTCGTAGGTGATCTCCGGGTCCGGGTTCGCCATCGCGAAGATGATCGGGTCCGCGGCCATCGAGCGGACCATCTCCTGCGAGACGATACCCCCGACGGAGAGCCCGACGAACACGTCTGCGCCGTCCATGGCGTCCGCGAGATCGCCGTCTTCGACGGGGGTGGCGAACTGGCTTTTGTACTCGTTGACGTCGCCGGCCGCCACCCGCTCTTCGGTGATGATCCCGGAGGAGTCGCACATTGTGATGTTCTCTTCGCGCGCCCCCAGCGAGACGTAGAACCGGGCCGTCGCGATGGCCGACGCGCCGGCGCCGGAGAAGACGATGTCGAGCTCCGAGAGGTCCTTATCGGAGATGTCGACCGCGTTCATCAGCGCCGCGCCGGGGATGATCGCGGTGCCGTGCTGGTCGTCGTGGAACACCGGGATCTCCATCTCCTCGCGGAGCCGCTCCTCGATCTTGAAACACTCCGGGGCCTTGATGTCCTCGAGGTTGATGCCGCCGAACGTCGGCTCCATCGCCTTCACGGCCTCGCAGAACGGGTCGACGGCGTCGATGTCGAGCTCGATGTCGAACACGTCGATGTCGGCGAACCGCTTGAACAGCACCCCCTTCCCTTCCATCACGGGCTTCGAGGCGGCCGCGCCGATGTCACCGAGCCCGAGGACGGCCGAGCCGTTCGAGACGACCGCGACGAGGTTTCCCTTCGCCGTGTACTCGAAGACGGACTCCGGGTCGGCCGCGATATCGCGGCACGGCGCCGCGACCCCGGGGGAGTACGCCAGCGAGAGGTCTCGCTGGGTGTTCGTCGGCTTCGTCGTCTCTATCTCGATCTTTCCGGGCGGCTCCTGCCGGTGATACTCCCGGGCGTCGTCGTCTAGTCCCATGTCTTTCTCCATTCGTGAACGGAGTAAAAAGGTATGCGATGGTGTCGAGTGTGTGATTCGACGTTCGACGATCTTGCGGGGCCCTTCGACGGCATCGAAGTACTTCAACGAGATCTCGATGTGTGTTGGCGTTTCGATGCTCGTCGACAACTTGGATGTCCGTCGACCGCGGAGCCCCGTCGGCGCGTCCTCAGACCGGCCCACCGTCGGCTGGCTCCGGGTCGTCGCTCGCGACGAGCGTCGGCGCCAGCGGAGCGAGCCCCGGAGCGAGCCCGGCGAGCGTCGAGACTTCGTACGCCGTCAGGTACGTTCGCGCCACGATGAGGACGGGGAGCGTCAGCACCGCGACGGCGGCGACCGCACACAGCAGGACGGTCGCGAGCACGATCGCTCCCGCGGTCGTCTCGACCAACGCCGCCACTCCGCCGAGCGGGACCGCGGCGAGCACCAGCACGACGAGGCCGACCGCGGCGACCACCCCGCCGACGGAGGCGACTGCGACGGCCCGGACGATCCCGGCGCTCGCCGCGACGACGGCGTGAACCGCGAGGTAGACCGCGACATCGCTCAGCGACTCGCGGAGCGAGGCCCAAACCGTCCGCCACCCGGCGAGCACCCCGACGTCGCGGGCGACCATCGCCGGCGCGACGAGCTCCAGCGTGAGCCGGGAGCCGACGGTCCCGATCAGCGCTACGCCGCCAGCGGTGACTCCGAGCGCGACGACCGCGACCTCAGAGGCACCGGGTACCCCGCCGACCTCTACGCCCGCCGCGCCCGACACAGCAGAGTCTGCGGCAACGACCGCGAACGCGGCCGCCGGTATCGCGGCGACGACCGCGCCGGCCGTCACGACGGCCGACAGCCCGAGGGCCTGCCGAAACCGTGTACGAAACGGTCGCCAGAGCGCGACTTCCGTCGTCGCGAGCGCGTCGTAGAACGCGAGCCGGAATGCGACCGAACACGTGACGAGCGCGAACGCCGCGACCAGCCCCCCGACCGCGGCCGCGACGAGCAGCGCGTCGTCGAGTCCCGCGACGCGCTCGGCTGCCGGACCGACGATGCGTCCGATCCCCACCGGTCCCGCCCCGACGCCCGTCG
>NZ_NEWJ01000117.1:0-5103 GCF_002135045.1 Halorubrum sp. SD683 | reverse complement strand
CTTTCGCGAAGTAAAACGGCGAACAAACCAATTCTCAAATACGTTTAGTCACGCCGAACCGAGTACCGCCGAAAATTGGCTCCAAGCGTTCGCCTTCGCATGGAATCAGCTTATCTAAACACTACCATTTAGGCCACCCTAAAGGATTAAAGCGGTTTCGAATCTTAGGCATGCCTAAAACCTCGCCAGACGGTCGGCGAGACCCCGCGGACCGGTGCGGACGTGACGAACGGCAGCCGAGCGGGACGAACCGCGGCCAAGCCGGATTTCGTATCGCGCTATCCGCTTTATTCGGCGCCGAACGACCGCACGCTCTCGAACGAGCCGTCGGCGATAGCGGCGGCGATGCCCTCGATGTCGGCCTCTCGCGGCACCTCGTGCGGGTACTTCCGACCGAAGTACCGGACGAGGTTCTCCACGTCGCGTTCGAGGAACTCCCGCGCGTTCTCGTGGTCGACGGGCACCGCCTGCGGCCAGTCGAAGATGGTGATCCCGCTCTCGGCGACCGCGACGTTGTGCTCGGAGGCGTCGGCGTGGATCCAGCCGAGTTCGTGGGCGGTCGCGAGTTCGCGGCAGATCAGATCGAGGACGCCGACCGCCTGCTCGGGGTCGAGCTTCGCGCGCGAAAGTTCGACGCCCGCGAACTTCTCCATCACGATGGCGTGTCGGTTGTGGTCGACCGGCCGGGGGACGGAGACGTCCGGATACAGCGACTCCATCGCCTCGTACTCCCGCTCGGCCGCCTTGCGCGCGGTGTACAGCCACGAGACGTGGTCCCGGTCGGCGGTGTACTCGCGCTCGCGGTTCACCTCGCGGAAGTTGGTGTACCCCTCGCGGTGGTACTTCAGGGCGAGCGGCCGGAACGACTGCGCCTCGTACACGTCGCCCTCCTTGCCGAGCCCGAGCGGCGACCCCACACCGTCTATCGTCTCCCGCTCCGCGAACGTCCGGAGCGCCAGGGCGTCATACCCCTCGAAGGTGAGCTGGTACCCCTCGTACTGGATCGTCTTCCGCTCGATCAGCTCGCGGTCGAGGCAGCGGTCGATGCGGTAGTCGACCTCCTCGCGCGTCAGGTCGGCGTAGTCCGGGAGCTTGTCGCGACGGACCCACTCCGAGAAGCGCATCCCCTGCTCGACGCCCGAGAGGAGGTAGAAGTCCTCGGGGTCGAGGTCGGCCATGTCGCCGGCGACGTTTCGCACCATACGCGCCCCTACTCCGGCGATTCGTAAAAGGGGCGCGCGTTCGACGACATCCACTGGTATAGCGTATATCGCGATATCGAATTTTGTTCGGGCCGACCGCTGGGCCGAGCGCAACCGCTTTCGGAGCGGCGGCCGACGGTGTCGACATGACCGCGCCCGCCGTCGACTGGCGGCTGATCCGCGAGGAGACCCGCCCCGGCCCAATGCAGATGGCGTTAGACGAGGTTGCCGCCGAGACCGCCGCGGCCGGCGGCCCCGCCACGCTCCGCACCTACCGCTGGGAGCCGAGCTGTCTCACCCTCGGCCGCCACCAAGACCCGGAGACGGTCGACTGGAGATTCTGCGAGCGCGAGGGGATCGACGCAACGCGCCGGCAGACCGGCGGCGGCGGCATCTACCACGACGAAACGGGTGATATCGCCTACTCTATCGCGGTCCCCGCGGAGACGGTGCCGGGCGAACTGCTCGACTGCTACCACCTTCTTTGCGAGCCGGTCCTCGACGCCTTCGACCGGCTCGGCGTCGACGCGGACTACGTCGACGAGTCGGTGCCGGAACTGTATCACCCCGCCTGCTACCTCCGCGAGCTCCACCCGGCACACGACGTGGTGGCCCCGGGACCGGAGGGCGACGAGCTCCGCAAGATCGCCGGCAACGCTCAGTACCGCAAGCGGGAGGCGGTGATCCAGCACGGGTCGTTGACCTTCTCGGTCGACGCGCCCCGCCACCTCGGCGTCTTCGCCGATCCGTCGGTGACTCCCGAGGCGTTCCGAGACCGGGTCGTCGGGATGGACGAACTGGTCGATGTCGACCGCGCGGCCGCGGTGGCGACCGTCGAGGCGGCGCTGGCCGACTGGGCGGACGCGACTCCGGGAGCGACGGTCGACGCGGACGGGTCGTGGACCGACGACGAACTGGAGCGGGCCGAGGAAATCGCCGCGGAGAAGTACCGGAACGAGGAATGGGCCCGGACGCGACCCGGGGGCGGCGCGTAAGATGCGGAAAGCGGGGAGCGGCGGCAAGACGTGGAAAGCGGGGAGCGGCGGTAAGACGTGGAAATCGGGGAGCGGCGGCGGGTGACGGCGGGGACGACCGCGAACGACCGCGGACCGCCCGGTTCCGAAGGGGCTTTTTCGACCGCCCCCGTGTGATCGGTATGAGTCTCAAGGTCGGCGCGCACGTCTCCATCGCCGGCGGCGTGGACAACGCCGTGGCGAACCAGGTCGAGGTCGGCGGCAACTGTGGACAGATCTTCACCCACTCGCCGCAGGTGTGGCAGGACCCGGACATCGGCGACGAGGAGGCCGAACGGTTCCGCGAGGGGACCGAACGCGACTTGGAGGGGCCGTGGGTGATCCATACCTCCTACCTCGTGAACCTCTGTACGCCGAAGGAGGGGCTCCGTGAGAAGTCGCTCGACTCGATGCAAAAAGAGGTCGACGCGGCCGACAAGCTGGGCATCCCGTACGTGAACGTCCACCTCGGCGCGCACACGGGGGCCGGCGTCGAGGGCGGCCTCGATAACGCCGCGTCGGTGATAGACGACCTTGACGTGCCCGACGGCGTGACGATCCTGATCGAGAGCGACGCGGGCGCGGGAACGAAACTCGGCGGCGAGTTCGAGCACCTCGCGGGGGTCATCGACCGCACCGAGACCGACATCGACGTCTGCGTCGACACCGCACACGCGTTCGCGGCGGGCTACGACCTCTCGACGCCCGAGGCGGTCGACCAGACCCTCGGCGAGTTCGACGACGTGGTCGGGTTAGAACACTTGGAGTACGTCCACCTCAACGACTCGAAACACGAGTGCGGCACCAACAAGGACGAACACGCCCACATCGGCGAGGGGCACATCGGCGAGGCGGGGATGGAGCGGTTCCTCAACCACCCCGACCTGACGGACGTGCCGCTCGCGCTGGAGACGCCGACCGAGGACGGAAAGAGCTTCGCGTGGAACATCGACCGAGTGCGCGAACTCCGGCGCGACTGAGGCACCGCGACCGAGACGCCGCCGTCTCCGCGGACGCCGTCCGTCCGACGCAGTTTTAAGTTATCTCGCGGGCGATCCGCGGGCATGTCCACCACGAGAGCGCTGCTGGTCGGCCGTCGCCGCGGCCGCGCGGTCGGACTGGTGGTCGGATTCGCCGGGGTCGTGGCCCTCGTGCTCGTCGCCGCCTTCGTCGCCGAGTCGGTCGGCGCGACGGCGGCGGCCGCGCTGACCGACCGGCTCCTCCCGCCGTTAGTGTTCTACGCGCCCGGGCCGCTGGCCGCCGCCGGGGCGTACGCGCGCTGCGGGGGGCCGGCCTGTCTGACCGTCGGCGTCGTGCCGGCGGTCGTCCTCGGCGGGTTCGTCCTCGTCGGGACGGTGGTCGGCGTCCCCGGCGTCAACGACGGGAACCCGGCGCTCGGCGACGTGACGGTGAGCTTCGCCGCGATCGGGCTGAGCAGCGCGTTTGTCGGCTACTGCGCTGGGGTGACCGCCGTCCTCGCCGCCGACATGCTGGGATTCGGCGGCCACGGCAGCGGAGGGGAGACGGACGGCGGCGAGGGGGACGCCGACGAGGCGTGACGGCCCGACCGGGAATCGAGCGGCGGTCGATCTCCGGACGTTTATTTTCGCCCGCGCCGAAGCGGGGGCGTGCGACGCTTCTCCGCCGAGTACCTCGAACACACCCGCCGCGGGATGTGGGAGGACGGCCGCGACGCGCTCGCCGACTTGGAGCTATCGAGCCGCGAGCGCGTCCTCGATGTCGGCTGCGGTACCGGAGAGCTGACCCGCGTGCTGGCCGCGGAGACGGACGCGGACGTACTCGGCGTCGACGCGGACCGAGAGCTCCTCTCGGTCGCCCGCGAGGAGAGCGACGGCCGGATCGGCTACCTCGCGGGCGACGCCACGCGGCTCCCGGTCGGTGACGACGCGGTCGACCTGGCCGCCTGTCAGGCCCTGCTGATCAACCTCCCGGACCCGACCGCCGCGGTCCGAGAGCTCGCCCGCGTCTCCGGGGACCTCGTCGCCGCGGTCGAGCCGGACAACGCCGACGTGCGGGTGGCCTCGACGGTCGACGCCGAGGAGCGACTGGAGCGCGAGGCCCGCGAGGCGTACGTCGACGGGGTGGACACCGACGTGGCGCTCGGCGACCGGGTCCGCGAGGCGTTCGACGCGGCGGGACTCGTCGACGTGCGCACTCGGCGCTACGTCCACGAGAAGCGGACCGAGCCGCCGTACGCCGAGGCCGCGCTGCGGTCGGCGGCGCGGAAGGCCTCCGGCGCGGGGCTGGCCGACCACCGCGACGAGTTGGTGGCCGCGACCTCCGAGCGCGCGTACGACGACCTCCGCGGGCGCTGGCGCGAGATGGGCCGCGAGGTCGTCGACGCCATCGGCGCCGCGGAGTACGAACGCGTCGAGTACGTCCCGTTCGACGTGACGGTCGGACGAGTGAGCTGAGAGAAAGAGGAAACCAGAACCGACGCCGACGGGCGGTTGTTTATAAGTCAGAGAGGCTGATTCCGAATTTAATAGATAAATGACTGGTAGCAGATCGGCGGCCGACACCGCCAAAGCCCCAGCCGTCCGGATATAAATGACTGGTTGTAGATCGGCGGCGAACTCCTCCAAAGCCCCAGCCGCAAGGACTCGCGCGGCTCGTTGCGTTCCTCGCTCGCGCGGCTCGTCGCGCTCCTCGCTCGCGTTACTCGCTGCGGTGCGTACTGCGCCGTGCTTCGCCCTCGCGACTGCCACTTTGATACGGTCGTGCGTTAATTTCTACCGTCCTCAAGGGCAGAGATAGTTCCAGATGATCGGTTCCGTGATCGTCGGCAGTCCTCGTTGAATCTGCCGTTTCAGCGTCGAAAGATCTGGTATGAGGCGGTGCTTGAACCATTCATTGAGACGATCCCA
>NZ_NEWJ01000116.1:0-5280 GCF_002135045.1 Halorubrum sp. SD683 | reverse complement strand
ACATAGAGGCATTATTTTATAAGAGATTAATAAAAATAGATTCGAAGTAAACAAATTTGACGAGGAAGTATTTACCTCCGAGCCGGCTACCCGCGGGTATGACAGACTGGCGCGCCGTCGGCTACGGCTTCGTCGTGATGCTGATCGCCGGGCTGCTGGCCACGCTCGTCCCCGTCGTGGGCCACGTCGGCGCGGGACTCATCGGCGGGTTCGTCGCCGGCTACGTCGCCGCCGGCGGGCTGCTCTCCGGCTTCTGGCACGGCCTGCTCGCGGGCTCGGTGAGTGGCGTGGCCGTCACGCTCCTGCTCGCCGCGTTCGGCGGCCTCGTCGGACTGGCCGGTGGCCCACTCGGAAGCCTGCTCGGTGGCGCGGGGGTCCTCGTCGTCGGGCTGTTCCTGACGCTGCTGTTCGCGGTCGACTCGGCGCTTGCGGGTGCTATCGGCGGCGTCCTCGGATAGCGGGATCGGCTCGAAGCGGTCCGTCGCTGCGGGGCTCCGGTATCTTATTACAATAGAACCGCGGACGCGACGGGACCGGCCGCCCCGCGACCGGAATTCACGCGCTCTCGACGGCGTCGAGGACCGCCTCGTAGTCCGGCTCGTTGGTCGGGTCGTCGGCGACCCAGTCGAAGACGACCTCGCCGTCGTCGTCGATCACGAACACGGCGCGGTTCGCGATGCCGTGGAGGCCGAGTTCGGCGATGTCGATCTCGAGGTCGTACGCGCGGATCGCGTCGCCGGCCATGTCGCTCACGAGGTCGAACTCGATCCCGTGCTCCTCGCGGAACGCGCCCTGCGAGAACGGCGAGTCGGCGCTGATCCCGAAGAGGGTCGCGCCGGCCTCCGCGAAGGCGTCGGCGCGCTCCTGGAAGGCGATCATCTCGTTCGTACACGGCGGCGTGAACGCGCCGGGGAAGAACGCGAGCACGACCGGCCCGTCGCCGATCTCCTCGTCGAGGTCGAACGGCTCGTGGTCGCTCGTGCCGACCGTCGCGGTGAACGCGGGTGCGTCGTCACCTGTGGATACCATCGACTCTCGATACGGCTGATTCACGCAAAAGCCTTGTCGCGACCTCGTTCGGTGCCGGTATTGGCCCGCTACCGTCTCGGGCCGAACCCGCACCGAGTCACTCGCGGTCGAGGTACTCCTGTTGGATGTCGACGATCTCGCCGGAGTCCTCGCAGTCGGCGTACCGGCGGAGCGGCTCCGCGTTGAGTTCGAGGAACGTCTCGCCCCACGTGAACTTCGACAGGGCGCGCTCGGCGCGGTCGCGCTCGCCGAGAATCACCAGCGCCGCGGCGAACGCCTCGACGGTGGTGAGCCGCATCGGACGGCCGAAGTTCACGGGGTTGGCGGCGACGAGGTAGGGCAGCGCGCGGTGCTCGCCGGGGAGCGAGAACATCTTCTCGCCCGCCGACTCCCACGAGCAGTCGAGCGCGACGAGCGCGGTCTCGGCGGCCCGCTCGGCGTCGACGGGCGAGAGCGCGCGCTCGGCGTGGGGGTTGAGGACGACCCCGTACGGCGTGGCTCGGTCCGAGCGGTGGAGCTCGGCGAGGTCGAAGCGCGCGAGCTTCCGGGCCGTACACTTGTCGGGGTCGTCGTCGCCCTCGTACCGGACGTGGAGGTCCACACTCGGCGTTCGACGGAGTCGCGTATAAGCCGTACGGACGCCGTCGGCAGAAAAAATGCGGGTGGTCGACGCCCGCGCGCCGTCACGGGGCGCGGGTCTGCGTCACGATCGGTTCGCCGTCGTCGGCCTCTTCGGGGACGCGCGTCCGCGTCCCGATCGGAGCCGATTCGCCTTCGGTTGTCAGTTCGTTCATCGCGTTTTACAGTATTTACTCGGTGCGTAAAAAATTTTGGCTGAAATACCTATTACCCGCCCTTTGTCCTTATATAGACATGGTTTTTTGGTATTTATACCAACGAATGTTTTAGCAAATGCTATTTTTGTGCCTGATCAAACGCGCCAGTTATTCGCCAGTCCGCCGCGAATCGGACTCCGCCGCTTCGTCCCGATACCGTCAAACCGGCCCGGTACCGGCGGGGTTTTTCCTCGTCGCCGCGCAGGTGATCGTATGGAGCTGTTCGCGGTTCCGGACCTCCCGGAGATCCGGGAGGGAGACGACCTCGCGGCCATGATCGGCGAGCGCGTCGACCTCCGCGAGGACGACGTGGTCGTCGTCGCCAGCACGGTCGTCTCGAAGGCCGAGGGACGCGCCTTCGACCTCGACGACTTCCCGGCCGGCCCCCGGGCCCGCGAGGTCGCCGACCGGCTCGCCGAGATAGCGGACGAGGAGAAGGATCCGCGCTTCGCGCAGGCGGTCATCGAGGAGTCGACGGAGCTGGTCATGGAGGCGCCGTTCCTCCTCACCGCGACGCGCTTCGGGCACGTCGGCGTCAACGCCGGCATCGATCGCTCGAACGTCCCGGACGGCGACCTGCTGCTGCTCCCGGAGCGCCCCACCGAGAGCGCGGAGCGCATCCGCGACGGACTCGCGGCCGACCGCGTCGTCGTCAGCGACACCTCCGGTCGTCCCTTCCGGCACGGCCAGCGCGGGGTCGCGATCGGCTGGGCCGGGCTACCCGCCAGCCGCGACTGGCGCGGCGAACGCGACCGCGACGGCCGCGAGATGGGCGTCACCGTCCAGAACGTGATCGACGAGCTCGCCGCCGCCGCCAACCTCGTCGCCGGCGAGGGCGCGGGCGGCACCCCGGTCGTCGTCGTCCGGGACTGGGAGTTCGGCGACCACGACGGCTCGGACAATCACTTCCGCGAGGTCGAGGGCGACTTCGTCCGGCAGGCCCTGCGGGAGTGGACCTTTCAGGAGTAACCATGCTCGGAATCGAACTCACCCCAGAACACGAGCTGTCTCGCCTCGTCGACCTCGGCGTCCGCGCCGAGGAGGCCGGCTACGACGCCGTCTACTCGACGTGTCACTACAACAACCGCGACCCGTGGGCGTTCCTCTCGCGGCTCGCGGCCGCCACCGACTCGGTCCGGCTCGGTCCGGGGGTCGCCAACCCCTACGAGACCCACCCGGTGACGCTCGCGTCGAAGGTCGCGACCCTCGACGAGGCCTCCGAGGGGCGCGCCGTCTTCGGGCTCGGCCCGGGCGACCCCTCGACGCTCGCCAACCTCGGCCTCGAAGACAAGCGCGGGCTCCGCTCGGTGCTGGAGGCGTTCAAGACCGCACAGCAGCTCTGGGCCGGAGAGCGCGTCGACCACGAGGGCACCTTCGACGCCGCGGACGCCGGGCTCAACTACGAGCCGCCGCAGGGCGCGGACATCCCGGTCCACGTCGGCGGCGAGGGGCCGCACATGTGTCGGATGGCCGCGAAGCACGCCGACGGCCTCCTGTACAACGGCTCGCATCCGAAAGACCTCGCGTGGGCCCGCGAGCAGGTCGACGACGGCCTCGACGACAGGCCCGATAGCCGGGGCGAGTTCGACCTGATCGCCTACGCCGCGGTGTCGGTCGCCGAGGACGAGGCCGCCGCCCGCGAGGCCGCCCGGCCGCCGGTCGCGTTCATCGCCGCGGGCGCGGCCCCGCCCGTCCTGAAGCGCCACGGGATCGACCCCGACGCCGCGAGCGGGATCGGTGACCGCGTCTCGGCCGGCGAGTTCTCCGCCGCCTTCGAGCGCGTGACCCCCGAGATGGTCGACGCCTTCTGTATGGCGGGCACCCCCGAGACCGTCCGCGAGCGCGCCGCCGCCGTCGCCGAGCACGCCGACGGCCTCGTCGTCGGCTCGCCGCTCGGCCCGGACCTCGAGGCCGCCGTCGACCTCGCGGCCGAGGCGGTCGACGGGCTGTTCTGAGGTCCGTCGACCTCGCGGCCGAGGCGGTCGACGGGGGCTGTTCCGGGCCGCGTCGACGAGGGCTGTTCCGGGCCGCGTCGGCGGCGGCGGTTCCGGGCCGCGTCGGCGGCGCCCGCACTGCTTTCACGCACGCCGGCGGCGGATTCTCGCCCGCTGACAATCGAGAATCGCTGCTGATAACGCCGGCGGGAGGTTCATAACCCGTTCTCGTCGAGGGCGAAGCATGTCCACGACACGACAGCGCCGCCCGGGTGTCCGCGGGCGGTACGAGGCCCTCCTGTGGCGGACGATGGACGCGCTCGGCGTCACCGAATCGATAGAGCGCAAGGTCGTCACGGCGGTCGGCATCCAGTTTCTCGTCACGGTCGGCATCTTTCTCACTCAGTTTCTGATCTCGGGGACCGCCGCGTACGTCGTCTCGGGGGCGCTGTTCCTCGGCGCGGTCGTCGCCATCTACAACACGCTGCTCATCGTTCGACAGGACTTCGTCGGCCCGATACGCGCGCTGGAGCGTCAGGCGGAGGCGATCGCCGCGGGGAATATCGACGACGCGCGTGAGCCCGACGCGACCGGGTCGTCGGGCGGCGACGCCGCGGGCGCCCTCGACCCGACCCAACCCGACGAGATCGGGAGCCTCGTCGGCGCCTTCGGCGAGGTCCACGGGTACCTCACGACCGTCTCCGCGCAGGCGGAGGCCCTCGCCGATCAAGAGTTCGACGACCCCGCGCTCGACGAGGAGGTCCCGGGCGCCTTCGGGGCGTCGCTCGACGAGATGGCCGAGAACCTCGCGGCCTACACCACCGAGCTGGAGGCGCTCGTCGACGCCTTCGGCGACGCCGCCGAGCGCGCGCAGGACGGCGACCTGACGGCGACCATCGACGGGGACGCGCTGGCGACCGACGAGGGCCGGTACGTCGAGATCGTCGACAACTACAACCGGCTCGTCGCGACGCTCGGCGAGACGGTCGGCGAGGTCGGCGGGTTCACCGCCGACGTGGCCGGGGCCGCAGACGAGGTGCGCGCGAGCATGGACGAGGTCGACGACGCGAGCGGCGAGGTCGCGCGCTCGGTCCAGGAGATCTCCGACGGCGCGGCCGAGCAGACGGACGAGCTGGAGGCGATCGCGAGCGAGATGAACACGCTGTCGGCGACCGTCGAGGAGATCGCGGCGAGCGCCGACGACGCGGCCGAGACCGCGCGCGACGCCGCCGAACGCGGTCGCTCCGGCCGCGAGGAGGCGGCTGAGGCGATCGCGGAGCTTGAGACGCTGGAGACGCGGATCGGCGAGACGGCGGCCGCGGTCACGGACCTCGCGGACCGGGTCGGCGAGATCGACGAGATCGCGGCCGTGATAGACGAGATCGCGGAGGAGACCAACCAGCTCGCGCTGAACGCCTCCATCGAGGCGGCGCGCACCGACGGCTCCGGCGACGGGTTCGCGGTCGTCGCCGACGAGGTGA
>NZ_NEWJ01000115.1:0-5302 GCF_002135045.1 Halorubrum sp. SD683 | reverse complement strand
GGCCGGGTGCGCGCGCCCGGACGGGGTGGTGAGCGGCGGGGTGGACCTCGGGGAGGGGGTGGTGGTCGCGTGGTGTGTCCCGGGGGGGAAGGGAGCGGGGAGCGCCGCGCTCCGGGCGTTCGTGGCGGTGAACGGTCGCCGCTTCGACGCGCGGGGCGACGACCCGCTCGGCAGGCTCGCGGAGCGCACCGCCGCCGCGCGTCGCGCGCTCGACGACGGCGCCGCGGTCCGGGAGCGCGATCAGCGGCTCTTCGGGACGATCGCCGTTGAGACCGGCCGGAACCGGTGACGCACGGGGGCCGACGACGCGGGGCGGGGGCGGCCGCGCGTGCTCACTCGGAGACCGGGACGGAGACGACCGTCGCGTCGGCGTTCCGGATGACGCGCTCGGTCGTGCTCCCGAGCAGGTCGCCGGCCGCCGCGTCGAGGCCGCGTTTGCCCATCACGACGGCGTCCGCGTCGACGGCGTCGGCGTACGCCGCGATCTCGTGGGCCGGGACGCCGGACTCGACCGCGGTCTCGCTGTCGATGCCGGCGTCCGCGACGGCCGTCGCGACCCGGTCGACCGCCGCTTCCAGCTCGTCGCGGCGCTCGGGGTCGTCGTCGTCGAACTTCTCCGGCTTGCCGGACCGGTCGTACATCGGGATCTCTTCGACGACGCCGAGGACGTGTACCGTCCCGTCGGCCGCCGTGACGTCGATCGCGTCGTCGACCGCGTCGAGGGCGGCGACGCCCTCGCCGGTCGGAACGAGGGTGGTCTGGTACATGCGGCTCGACATACGGGCGGAAATCTGAAAAAACGTGGCGACGGACCCCCACCGGGCCGGAAGAATCTCGCGGTCAGGCGTACTTCGCGACGACGTCGAGGATCTCGTCGAGCTCCTCGCCGTCGAGCGAGTAGCGCTCTTGGGCGAACACCGAGCGGAGCTCCGTGCGGTCCTCCGGGAGTAGGTCGGTGATTTTCACGGCGGTCGGCACGTCGACCTGGTCGAGGTCGGTCAGCTCCTCGACGAGCTCGCGGGACTCGTCGGCGTCGAGGTTCGCGAAGCGGTTGACGTGTTCGATCGCGCGGGCCAGCTCGTAGCGGAGATCGCGGTCCTCGTCGGCCGCGCGCTCGTCTTCGATCTCCACGAGGATCTCTTTCGCCTCGGAGGTGGTGACGTACTCCTCGTCGAGCTTCTCTTTGAAGATCGTCATCTCAGTTCTGCTGCGCCCGCATGTGAGCGGCGGTGACGATGAGCGTCTTCGTCTTGCCGCCGTCCGGAATCTCGACTTTGAACGCCGACCCCTGCTTGCCGATGACGGTGCCCGTCCGGCCGTCGAAGCGCGGGTGGAAGCGCCCCTTGGGGACGCTCGGGTCGATCTTGAGGTGGACCTGCGACCCCTCCTCGAACTCCTGGATCGCTCGCTGCGGCGGGGAGGTGCCGCGGTTGCGGGGCTTGTTCGAGAGCTTGTCGCGAGTCGCCTTCTGCGGCCCATTGGAACTCGGCATGGTCTTGGAACACCTTCCGCTGCCGCCGTTATAAATCGTGCGTTACGGCCCGCGGGGCGTGGAGGTCTCACACGCGCGGATCGGCGGTGCCCCTCACTTTCGCGTCGTGCGCGGCCGGGACGCACGCGCGCGACTACCCGACGTACCTCCCCCTTCCGAAAGGGCTAATCCCGAGAGTCCCTATCATGTTCGTAATGAGTCATCAGCTGCCGGACGTACAGGCCTCGGCCCCCGACGTCACCGTCGGGCTGTCGCAGGTCGGGGTCACCGGCGTGGAGAAGCTCGTGAAGCTGGCGCGCGGTGACAAGCGACCCATCGTCCTCATGGCGGAGTTCGAGGTGTTCGTCGACCTCCCGAGCGGCCGCAAGGGGATCGACATGTCGCGGAACCTCGCGACGGTCGACGAGATCCTCGAAGACATCACCCGCGAGGAGGCGTACCGCGTCGAGGACGTCTGCGGCGACGCCGCCGAGCGACTCCTCGAGAAACACGACTACACCACCACCGCCGAGGTGTCGATGACGGCGGAGCTCGTCACCCGCGAGAACACGCCCGCCTCCGACATCGAGACGCAGAGTACGGCGACGATCGTCGCCAGCGCCGAGGCGACCGAGGACGGCACGCGCGAGGAGATCGGCGCCGAAGTGACGGGGATGACCGTCTGCCCCTGCTCGCAGGGGATGAGCGAGTCGCGGGCCCGCGACAAGCTCGCCGAACTCGGCATCGACGAGGAGACGACCGAGGAGTTCTTGGACGCCGTCCCGCAGCCGGGCCACTCCCAGCGCGGCCACGCGACCCTGACGATCACGACCGACGGCCACCCCGACGTCGACCTCCGCGACGTGATCGACGTCGCCCGGGACTCGATGAGCGCGCGCATCTATAACATGGCGAAGCGGCCCGACGAGGACCACATGACCTACGAGGCCCACGCCGACGCGAAGTTCGTCGAGGACTGCGTCCGCGCGCTCGCCGAGGGCACCGTCGAGGAGTTCCCGCACCTCTCGGACGACGCCGTGATCCGCATGAAACAGTCGAACGACGAGTCGATCCACCAGCACAACGCCCACGCCGAACGCGAGGTCAGACTAGGCGACCTGCGCGGCGAACTCGGCCGGTAAGCGTCTCGCACCGCGCGCCGCGTCCCGTCTCGGTGTCAGCTCACCCGAACGTCAGCGGCTCCGCCTCCGCCCACCGCGGCTCGAACTGCTCTTTCACGCTCGTCGCGAAGTCGATGTCCTTCACGTCGATCATCGCGAACGGCTCGTCCGCCGACAGGGGGTGTGGCACCTCGATACACACCTCGATCTCGTCGAACACGTTGAACGTCCCGTCCACGTTCGGCGACGTCCGGACCTCGAACCCGTCCATGTCGGCGAGTTCGGAGGTGTACCGGCTGCCAACGCTCCGCGGGAGCTCGTCGACCGTCGCCGGCGACAGCAGCACCCGGATCTCCACGCCGCGTTCGAGCGCGGACTCCAGCTCGGCGGTGACGCGCTCGCCGATCGTGCCGAGGTCGAAGCCAGTCGCCGGCGCGCCCGCGACCACGACCACCCTGCGCTCCGCGGCGGCGATCCGCTCCAAGAGGAGGTCCGTCGCCTCCTCGGCGCCGACCGCCGCGGTCCAGAACTGGCCGTCGACCGGCTCGCCGGCGTCGAGCTCGGCGGAGAGGTCGTCGACCACCGACTCGTACTGCTCGGCCTGCGTCCGCAGCTCCTGTTTCTTCTCGTCGAGCAGGCGGTCCAGCGCGGCGTCGGGCTCGACCGCGACGTACTTCTTCGGTCGGCTGGCGGCCTGACTGCGGACGAGGCTGTGCTGCTCTAAGCTGTTGAGCACGTCGTATATCCGCCCCATCGGGACCTCGCTGGCCCGAGAGAGGTCCTTCGCCGTCGTCGGACCGGTCCGGAGGAGCGCGCGGTACGCCCGGGCCTCGTACTCTGAGAGCCCCAGGTCGCGGAGAGATGCCATACCCGGGGATGCCGCGGCACCCGTATAAACGCGTCGCCCGTTTACGATCCGGACCGACCGATCGGGCGTCCTCGCCGCCACCGGCGCGACGCGGCGATTTTTCCCCGGCGTATCGGCGCGGCTTACGCTAGGACGTCGCCGACGCGACGCATCAACTCGTCGGGCGTTTCCGCCGGCTCGGAGGTCTCGTCGCCCGCGAGGACGACCGCGGTCCCTTCTGGCACCGTCCGCGGCGCGGGCGCGTCGGCCTCGTGTGCGTTCGGTGCGATCACCTTCTCGTGGTCGGCGACCCGCCACGCGGCGCGGTGGAGGTCGCTCCCGGGTTCGGTCCCGACCGCGATGACGGTCGTGCCGCGCCGGAGCCGGGCGGCGAGGCTCCCGTACGCGGCGACCTGAACGCTCAGGCGCTCGGTCGCGCCGGCGAACGCCTCGGCCGTCTCGCGGGCGACCTCGCGGTAGCGGTCCTCGCCGGTGAGCGCCGCGAGGTCAAGGAGCGCCGTCGCCATCTCGACGTTGGCGTCGAGCGGGCGGAACGACCGGTCGAGCAGTCCCGCCCCCGAGCGCGGCCCGTCGACGAACGACCCCTCGACGTGGAGCCGGTCGATCGCTCGGTCCGCGACCGCGCAGGCCACGTCGGCCCCCTCGCCGCGGACGCCGGCAGCGCGGACGTACGCCCCGACCACGCGGGCGGCGTCCTCCAACAGGTCGGACTCGCCGGCCTCGTCGCTGCCGCGGTAGTGGGTGACCGCGCCGCTGTCGGCGTCGATCAGGTCGCGTTCGAGGCCGTCGAGGATCCGGTCAGCGTACTCGCGGGCCCCCTCGTCGTCGGTGTAGGCGGCCACCGCGAACAGCGCGTCCGCGGCGAGCGCGTTGCCGCCGGCGAACACGGTCAGGTCGCGGCGGGGGTCGTCGAGGTCCGCGCGGTCCTCGGCGGGGGCGGCGTAGTAAGCGCGGCCGAGCCCGGGACCGAGGCTGCCGCCGACGCCGTAGCCGGTCCAGAGGTCGTCGGTGAGGAAGTCCACGGCGTCGAGCGCTGGGTCGAGGTACGCCTCGTCACCGGTGTAGAGGAAGGCGTTCGCGAACGCGCGGGTCACGGCGGCGTTTGTGTCGAGCGGCTTCTCGTAGGCGACGTCGCCCCAGTCGGACGTCCCCGCGTAGCGGAAGAATCCGCCGTCGACGTCGTCGGTGAGGTGGTCGCGGACCGCGTCGAGCGTCCGGAGCGCGCGGTTCCGGTCCCGCTTCAGCGCGAACTCGACGGTCCGCGGGAGCGGGAACTTCGCGTCTGTCCCCCAGCCGGCGTGCTCGGCGTCGTACTTCGCCTCTAGCTGCCCGGCGAGGTGGCTCTCTATCCCGTCGGTCACGTCGCCGCGGGGCGGCAGGTCGGCGTCGAGCGCCCGGGGGACGCGCCCCGCGTCGCGGCCCTTGTCGGTCCACATCTGTCGGACCGATTCGAGGACCTGCCGCATCCCGTCGACGTCGAGGTAGCCCGCGCCGGTCAGCAGTCTCCCCTCGGGCGTGAGGAAGGCGGTCGTCGGGAACCCGCCCATGTTGTAGCGCTCGCGCACCCGCGGGTGGCGATCGACGTCGACGCGGAGGGGGACGAACCCCTCGTTGACGTTGGCAGCGATCCGCGGCTCCGCGTAGGTGATCGCGTCCATCTCGTGACAGCCCTCGCACCAGGTGGCCGACAGCGAGAGCAGCACCGGGCGGTCGCGCTCGTCGGCCTCGGCGAACGCCTCGGGGCCCCAGTCGCGCCACTCGACGCGGGTCGCGTCGCTCATACCCGCAGTCGGCCCGGGACGGGGGTAAGCGCTTCGAGAGCGGAACGGCGCGGCCCGAAAG
>NZ_NEWJ01000114.1:0-5330 GCF_002135045.1 Halorubrum sp. SD683 | reverse complement strand
CGACGATGCCGATCTGTATCACGCCCGACGAGAGCGGGCGGACGCGCTTGTAGCTTCGGGAGCCGGACTCGACCCGGGCCGCCTTCGGCCGGTCCCGACCGCCTCAGGTGTCGTCCAGCGGCCGCGCGACCATCTCGCCCCACGGCTCGAAGCCGTGGCGGTCGTAGAACCCCCTCGCGCGGTCGTTCGCCGGGTCCACGTCGAGGACCAGTCGGTCGAGCGGGAGCTCCTGGTCGGCCGCGAGGTCGAGCGCGGCGCCCAGCAGGTCGTCGGCGACGCCGGTCCCGCGGTGCTCGGGCGCGACGTAGAGCTCGTTCAGCACCGCCGCGTCCCATATCATCGCCAGCCGTTCTGGGAGGACGAAGACGTAGCCGACGACGGCGCCGTCGGCCGCCGCTTCGTCACCGGGCCCGTCGGCGCTCCCGTCGACCGCGACGGTCACGCACCGGAGGTCGGCGGCGACGCAGCGGTCGACCCAGTCGAGCCACCGCTCGCGGTACGTGTCGGTGAGCTTCTCCGCGTAGGCGGCCGCCTTCCCGTCGCCGCCGGTGCTCTCGCCGAGGCCGCGCTCGAAGGCCACCTTCGCCGCGTAGAGCCCGTCGGCGTCGCGCTCGCGGTCGTAGGGCCGGATTTCGGGTGTCACGCGTCGCCCTCCGCGGAACCTCCGCTCCCGTCGCCCGCCGACTCGTCGCCCCCGGTCTCCGCGCCTCCACCCTCCTCGCCCTCCAGCACGTACTCCGCGAGCGTCGGGACGAACGTGCCGATGTCGGTGACCATGCCGACCGCCTGCGCCGAGCCGCGGTCGAGCAGCTGGGTGACCGTGGCGGGGTTGATGTCGACGCAGACGGTCTTCGTCGTCGACGGGAGGCAGTTGCCGACCGCGACGGAGTGGAGCAGCGTGGCGAGCATGAGCACGATGTCGGCGTCGCGGGCCTGCTCGCGGATCGCGTCCTGCGCCTCGACCGCGTCCGTGATCGTGTCCGGCAGGGGGCCGTCGTCACGGATCGACCCCGCGAGGACGGTGTCGACGCCGTTCTCGACGCACTCGTACATCACCCCCTCCGTGACGACCCCGTCCTCGACGGCTGCCTCGATCCCGCCGGCGCGGATGATCTCCGAGATGGTCCAGATGTGGTGTTTGTGTCCCTTCCGCGGGTGTTCGAGCGTCTCAACGTCCATCCCGAGCGAGGTGCCGTAGATCGAGCGCTCCAGGTCGTGGGTGGCGAAGCCGTTGCCCGCGGAGAGCGCGTCGACGTAGCCCGCGGCGACGAGGTCGGCGAGCGCGTCGCCCGCGCCGGAGTGGATCACCGCGGGGCCGGCGACCACCATCACGGTCCCGCCGTCCGCCTCGACGGCGCGGAGCTCCGCGGCGACCTCACGGATCGTCGACTCGGAGGGGCGCTCCGCGGAGACGCCGCCCTGCATGAAGCCGAACGCGCCGCCGCCGCTCCGGGGGCGCTCCGGCGGGTTCACCCGGATCCCGGACTGGTCGGTCGCGATGAGGTCGCCCGCCTCAACCGCGCTGAGCGTCTTGGTGCGGGCGCGCGCCGCCCCGTCGTTGCCCGCGTCCGATGCGTCCGCTCGGTCTCTCTCGCCGGCGTCCGCTGCCGGCTCGGGTTCTACCACCAGCGCGCAGTCCATCTCGATCCCCTCCACGTCGATCCACTCGCCGTCGTACAGCACCTCGGTCGGGTGGTTCGTCGTCGAGTAGAAGTTCGGCGGCACCACCTTGTCCGCGGGCGCGGGGACGAGCTCCACGTCGGACGGGTCCTCCAAGACCGCGCCGTTCTGGTGGAGCTCGTGGAGGATCGCGCGCAGCGTCTCGGGGTCGTCGGCCGAGACGGCCAGCCGGCAGTACGACTCCTCGGTCTCGTGTTTCCCGACGTCGAACCGCTCGACGTCGAACGAGCCGCCAAGGTCCATCACCGCGCCGAAGCAGCGCTGCATCGTCCCGCTGTCGATGAGGTGCCCCTCCAGCTCGACGGTCCGCGACTGGGTCATACGGAGGCGTCGCGCCCCCCGGTGAAACCCGTTTCCCTGCCGCCGTCGCTACCGCCCGATCGTCCCCTGCCGCGTCACCGGCGCGTCGGGGTCGACGAGGAACGCCACGACGGTCGCGCCCTCGTCGCCCGCGGTCACGGTCGGCGGGGCGCCCTCGCCGGTCCACAGGGCGCTCTCCGTCTCCGAGAGCGCGGCGTCGCCGACCTCGGCCGACCCCTCGAAGACGTACACGTAGGCGTCCCGGCCCTCGACGTCGGGGAGCGTCGCGCCCGCGCCGGCGTCGAGCCGAACGTCGTGGCAGTCGACCGCGTTGCGCACGGTGAACGGGTGGTCCGACCCCGCGGGCGCGAACACGCGACGCCACTCGTCCGGTTCGGGGTCCGGGAGCGGGCCGTGCTGGATCCCGGGCTCCAGACCGAGGTCGTGCGGGCAAACGAATATCTGGAGCATCCGGAGCGGCGGGTCGTTCGCGAGCGTCTCCTCGGCGTGCCAGAAGCCCGATCCGGCGTTCATCACGAGGAGGTGCTCCGCGTCGGTGACGAGTTCGTTCCCCTCGCGGTCGTCGTGGCGCATCACGCCCGCGGGCACCCACGAGACGATCTCCTCGTCGCGGTGCTGGTGCATCCGGATCAGCGTGCCGGGGTCCATGAACGACTCGACGACCGTCGAGAGCGGGCCGTACCCGTGGTCGTCGTGGTCCGGGAGGTTCCGCCCGGGGAAGTTGAATCGCGTGCGGAACTTGCCCTGATCTCGAAAGACCTCGGAGCGAGGCGCGGGGAAGAGGTCGCGGTCGGCCGCGGCGGCGGAATCCATTACCAACTGGTAAAGTCCCGTCGAGCAAAAGCCGTCCGGTGGGGGCGACGCCCTCTTACTCCCCGCGCCCCTCGATCCGATATCGTGACGACCGTCCTCTCGGACCGCGACCGGCGCAAGCGGGACGACCGCCCCGACGGGACGTTCTACGCCGACCCGCGGTTCGTCACCCACGCCGACGACGCGTTCCTCGACCGGCTGACCGCGCTGTACGCGTCCGTGACCGATCCCGGCGACCGCGTCCTCGACGCGATGAGCAGTTGGGTCTCGCACCTGCCCGACACCGACTACCAGCGCGTGGTCGGTCACGGGCTCAACGAGGCCGAGCTGGCCGAGAACGACCGGCTCGACGAGTTCGTCGTGCGCAACTTCAACCAAGATCAGTCGCTCCCGTTCGCCGACGACGCGTTCGACGCCGTCTGCTGTGCGCTGTCGGTCCAGTACCTCCAGTACCCCGGCCCCGTGTTCGAGGAGTTCGCCCGGGTCCTCGCGCCCGGCGGAACGATAGTCGTCAGCTTCTCGAACCGGATGTTCCCGACGAAGGCCGTCCGCGCGTGGCGGGCCGCCTCGATGGACGAGCGCGCCGATCTCGTCGAGCGGTACCTCGACGCCGGCGGCTTCGACGTGACGGACCGGATCGCGGAGCGCCCGGGTCAGGACCCCTTCTACGCCGTGGTCGGAACGCTCCCGTGACCCCCCGTCGCGCCGCGGCCGCCGTCGTCGACATCGGACTCGCGCTGGCGCTCGGCGCGGCCGCACGCCTCGCGCACGTCTACTGGTACCGCGCCTTCGCGACGAGCGTCCCCGTCGACCTCGCCGGCTCGGTCGCCCTCGGGGTCGTGTTTGCCGTCGGCCACCTCGTCGTCGCCTCCGGCGACCGCGTCTCCGCCGCGACGGAGCGACGGCCCGACTCGCCGGCGTGGGGGCCGCGTCGAACCGCCGCCGCGTTCGGCGTCGGGTTCCTGCTCCACGCCGCCGTGGCGCCCGCGTTCACGCCCTTCGGCCTCGAACCGGCCGGCGTCAACGCGGCGCTCGCGGCCGGGGGTGTCGCGGTCGGGCTCTGGTCGCTCGGGGTCCGTCGCGCGGCGCGGACGGGAGCGTAGCCGGCCCGGAACAGGAGCCGGGACCGACGGCGGCCCCGGTCAGTCCGCCGCCGCCGACTCGGCCGCTTCCAGCCCCGAGCCGCTCGGCGGCCGGAGGACGAACACCGCCAGTCCCGCGGCGACCGCGAGCGCACCGCCGAGGGCGAACGTCGGCGTCCAGCCGAGCGTCGCGACGAGGTAGCCGGCGACGGTGCCGGAGAAGACGCCGCCGCCGACCTTCGCGGTGTACAGGACCGCGTAGTTGCCGGAGGAGTTGGCCGAGCCGTAGTAGTCGGCCAGCAGGGACGGGAAGTAGACGTACAGCGGCGAGGAGAAGAACATCGCGCCGAGGACGAACGCGACGAAGACCGCGCCGTTACCGGCCTCGCCGGCGGCCACCAGCCCGACCCGGAACAGTCCGGCGAGGAGGAACGAGCCCGCCATCACGCGCTTGCGGCTGAACCGGTCGGTCGCCTCGCCGAGGATCAGCCGCGACACCCCGGCGGCGATGGGGAGGAGCGTCGCGGAGAGCGTCGCGATCAGCGCCGCGAGCCCGAAGTTCTCCGCGAACCGGACCACGTTGGCGATCACGAGGAGGTCCGCGCTCGCCATCGCGATGAACATCGCGTACAGCAGCCAGAACTGCCACGTCGAGAGCATCTCGCGCGTCGAGTAGTCGCGGCCGCGGATCGACGCCGCGAGCCCCTCGTCGCCGTCCCCGCCGTCGGCGTCGTCCGTCCGGTCCAGCCAGTCTTTCGGCGGGTCACGGAGGAGGAACGACCCGACGAGCGTCACGAGTAAGATTCCGATCCCGATGTTGCGGAGCACGTCGCCGTACCCCGCCACGGTCGCGTTCGCCCGGACGTACGGGACGACGAGGGCGCTTCCGGCCGCGAACGCCATCGTCCCGACGCCGGTCGTCAGCCCCGTGCGGTCGGGGAACCACTTGACCGCGGTGTTGACCGCGACGGTGTACACGATGCCGACGCCGACCGCGCCGAGCGAGTACAGGAGGTACAGCTGCCAGAGGCTCGTCGCGTACGCCAGTCCGATGTACCCGCCGCCGGCGAGGATCGCCGCGAGGAACGTGAGCGTCCCCGGGCCGCGGCTGTCTCGCCACTTGCCCGCGGGGAACTGCGAGAGCGACTGGAACACCACGTAAAACGAGAACACCGCGCCCAGCGCCGGCAGCGCGATGTCGAGGCTGTTCGCGAGCGGCTGCTCGATCGACGACCAGACGTACTGGTACGGGCTCACCGCCGCCATCATCCCGGCCGCAGCGGCGATCTGCCACCATCGCGAGAACCCGAGAATGTCGGCCGCGCGCGGGGCGTAGTCGACGCCGCCCGCGGCCCCCCCCTCGGCGGCCGCCTCCGCCGACTCGTCCTCAGCCATCGTCGTCCGTCGTCCGCGTGCTGTCGGTCTGTGTCATGT